>NZ_JBDGML010000071.1:0-41218 GCF_057655195.1 Arthrobacter sp. Soil_N43 | reverse complement strand
GGGCTCCACTGCGCACCAGCCCGCGGGCTCGCCTCCGAGGTAGGCGACGAGGCCGCTGGTCCCCGTGGCGGCGGGATCCCCGCAGCCGGTCTGCGCGCGCAGGCGCCCGGCCAGTTCCTCGACCGGAACTGATTTCCAGTCCTTGTCCCGGATCTTGAACCATTGGCACATGCAACGGGACGCCTCGCCGCGCGTGCCCATGACGGCCTTAAGGTCCTCCCAGGACGCTTCATTCGCGGGCACAATGCGGATTTCATCCGCCGGCTCCTGTCCCATGCCTCGGCACCGCCTCTCCGAACCCGGCCGCTGCCTCGCGCCCGGTGGTCACGACCTTGCCAGCGCCGTCCCCGGACGTCAAGGGCAGGTTCGCCTTCCCCGGCTGGGTGGTCTTCAGTGGCGTTGGCGGCGGGCTGAGCCGGACGCGGACTGCGGCGCCTGCGCAGAGAATGACGGCGGCGCCTCCGATGATCGTGGTCCAGCCCAGGATTTCGCCCAGCAAGAGTCCCGCCCAGCAGATAGTCAGCACGGGCTGGATGAGCTGCACCTGGCTGACGCTGGCCATGGGACCAATGGCCAGGCCGCGGTACCACGCGAAAAATCCCAGGAACATGCTGACGACGCCAAGGTAGGCAAAGGCCGCCCACTGGACCGGCGTTGCGGAGGGAGGCTGCTGGGCCATGGAGGCCGCCGTCAGGAACACCATCAGGGGCGATACCAGCACCAACGCCCAGGACACGGTCTGCCAGGGGCCGAGCTCGCGGGCCAACAGGCCGCCCTCCGCATAGCCGATGGCCGCTGCCACCACTGCGCCAAGGAGCAGCAGGTCCGCCGAGTGCAGCTGTCCGAAGCCGTTGGATTGCATGGATGCGAACGCAATAGCCGCCAGCGCGCCCGCGCCGGTGATAAGCCAGAACGCTACAGGTGGACGCTCGCGCCCCCTCAGGACTGCGGCTGTCGCCGTCGCGGCCGGGAGCAGTGCGATGACCACCGCGCCGTGGCTGGCCGGCGTGGTGGTGAGCGCAAAGGACGTCAGGAAGGGAAAACCGATGACGACGCCGCCGGCCACCACCGCGAGCCGGGCCCACTGCCGGCCGCGGGGAAGGCGCTGGCGGGTGAGGGCGAGGGCGGAGGCGGCGAGGACCGCCGCCACCACCGCGCGGGCCGAGCCGATGAACAGCGGCGAAAGCCCTGCCACGGCCAGGCGTGTCAACGGCACGGTGAAGGAGAATGCCGCTACTCCGAGGAGGCCCCACCACAGTCCACTGCGGTGAAGGGACGGTAACACTGGGCGAATAAGCGTAGTAGCGCTACTATTGTCTCTCATGAACAACGATAGCAGTTCCCGTATTGTGACGCGACTGAAGGAGTGGATGTCCGGGGCTGCGCCCGGCGCCAAGTTACCGTCCACGCGGTCGTTGGTTGCTGAGTATCAGGCCAGCCCGGTCACGGTGCAGAAAGCCCTGCAGACCTTGGCCGGGCAGGGGCTGATCGAGAGCCGGCCCGGCGTCGGGACCTTCGTGCGGGCCGTCCGGACTGCGCGTCCCTCGGACTACGGCTGGCAGACGGCAGCCCTGCGGTCACCGCTGGCGCCGCTCCTGTCGGCCTCGGCGACCATGCGCGATGTCGCCAATGACGCCATCGCCTTCCATGCCGGCTACCCGGACCGGGAACTCCTGCCCGAGCGACTGGTGCGTGCCGCCCTCACCCGCGCAGCCCGGGGCGACGCTGCGGTGTCACGCCCACCGGCTGCCGGCCTGCCGGAACTGCAATCGTGGTTCGCCCACGAACTCGGCGCCTCGACGCCGGCCGGAACCACGCCGCCGAACCCGAGTGACGTCGTCGTACTGCCGGGAAGCCAGAGCGGGCTCAGTTCCATTTTCAGCGCACTCGCGGGCCGCGGGCAGCCGCTACTGATGGAATCGCCGACATACTGGGGAGCCATCCTGGCTGCGGCGCAGGCCGGGGTCCGCGTTGTCCCGGTGCCCAGCGGGCCGGACGGTCCGGACCCGGCGGAACTGGCCCGGGCCTTTGACGAAACCGGCGCCCGGCTGTTCTATGCCCAGCCGAACTACGCGAACCCCACCGGTGCGCAGTGGGCCGCAGGGCGGGGTGAAGAGGTCCTGGATGTGGTGCGCGCCAAGGGTGCGTTCCTGGTGGAGGACGACTGGGCGCACGACTTCGGCATTACCTCCAGTCCGGTGCCCGTCGCGGCCCGCGACGACTCCGGCCATGTGGTCTACCTTCGTTCCCTGACCAAGAGTGTGTCCCCGGCCATCCGTGTCGCCGCCGTCATCGCGCGCGGCCCGGCACGTGAGCGCATTCTCGCGGACCGGGCGGCCGAGTCCATGTACGTCAGCGGCCTGCTCCAGGCCGCAGCGCTCGACGTCGTGACGCAGCCTGGGTGGCAGACGCACCTGCGCAGCCTCCGCCACCAGCTGCAGTCGCGCCGTGACCTCCTGGTCACCAGCATGCGCGAGCACGCACCGCAGGCGCATATCGAGCTGGTCCCCAAGGGCGGCCTGAACCTCTGGGCCCGCCTTCCCGACGGGACCGACCTCGAGCGGCTGGCCCGCGACTGCGAAGCCGCCGGGGTGATCATCGCCGCCGGGCGGGAGTGGTTCCCCGCCGAGCCGGCGGGCCCGTTCATCAGGCTCAACTATGCGGGACCGAACCCGGGCGCCTTCCCGGAGGGCGCCCGCATCATCGGCCGGTCCATCGGACGCAACGGCCTCTAGGAAACAGGCGAAGAGAAGGGCTTTTTGCCCGACCTCAGGAGTCGCTCAGCGGCTTCCGGGCGAGCCAGGCGGCGACGATCGCACCGGAAATGTTGTGCCACAGCGAGAACACGGCGGAGGGCAGCGCAGCCAGCGGGCTGAAATGTGCCGTGGCAAGGGTCGCGGCCAGGCCCGAGTTCTGCATGCCCACCTCGAAGGCGAGAGCCCGGCGGGCCTTGTCATCCAGGCGTCCCAGCTTGCCGGCGAGGTACCCCAGCCCGAGTCCGAAGCCGTTGTGCAGCACCACGGCGAGGAACACGATGCCGCCGGCGGCCACGATCTTGCTGGCGCTGCCGGCCACGACCACCGCCACAATCAGGGAAATCACGACGGCGGAGGCCCACGGAAGTGCCGGAAGGGCCTTTGCGACGAGGTTCTTGAGGAAGAGCCGTGCGAGGAGCCCGCCGATGACCGGCAGGAGAACGGTCTTGACGATGTCCAGGACCATGGCCCCGGCGTCGATCGTCAGGAATGATCCTGCCAGGAAGAGCACCAGCACCGGCGTGACGATGGGGGCGATGAGCGTCGAGACGCTGGCCACGGCCACGGAGAGCGCGACATCGCCCTTGGCCAGGAAGGCCATGACGTTCGAGGCAGTCCCGGACGGTGCGCAGCCTACAAGGATGAGGCCCACAGCCAGTGCCGGCTCGAGCTGGAGGGCGTTCGCAATCAGCCAGCCCGCGCCCGGCATGATCACGTAGTGGGCCACGATGCCCAGCACCACGGCCCAGGGCCGTCTGGCCACCGCGGCGAAGTCCGGGGGTGTGAGGGTGAGCCCCATGCAGAACATGATGATGCCCAGCAGATACGGAACGCTCGGGCCGAGCGGCTTGAATGCGTCAGGGAGCAGAAAGCCAGCCACGCCGGCGGCGAGCACCAGCAGCGGGAAAACGGTCACGGCCACGCGGGCAATCTTGGCCTCGGCGGCGAGTGCCGGATTCAGGGGTGGTGCGGCGTCAGCGGCGGCCGGGGAGGTCTCGGGATTTGTTGTTGCCTCAAGCATCTAATCATGCTGGCACTTCAGCCCGCCGGGAAACCAATTCATGAACAGATGTCAGACAAATATGTCCGCGGCGGAGCGCTGACGCGCTTCTCGAATGAAGCTATCTGCTGTCTGCTTCGATGGGGATCCATAGCTGTCCGCTGCCTTTTGAACCGTCCGGTTCCGGTTGCACGCTCAGCAGTTGCGGCCCGGGCGCCCAACGGTACGGATTGGCGGGGAACCACTCGGCCGCTGCGTCAGCCCAAAGATGCTGCAGGGCCTCCGGGAACTTGCCTTCCGTCTCGAACACGACCCATAAGCCCGCCGGGATATCTGTGGAGTCGTATCCGTCCGGCGCTGGATGTGATGACGCCGCGGCCCGCCAGTAATCCAATTCGCTTCCTTCCGTTCCTGGTTCCTCGATGTTCTCCGTGACAGCCAGCAGTCCGAATGGCTCCGTGTCTGACAGCTCTGCCAGCCGCGGCCGCACTGTCGGGTCCAGGCTCCGCTCGAACTCCTCGATGTCCGGATTCGGGCCCTCGTAGACGAGTCGGACACGCGCCTTAAGCCCGATAAGGCGGAAGGCGTCCTTCTTCACTATGCGGTGCTGCATGTCAGCACTCCCTTCGATTCGAAGATGGAATCTCAATTGCGGTTGTGAGTGGAGCACGGCGCCCGGGCGTCGCGCCTGTGACGGAGTGAGGCCGTGCATGGCCTTGAAAGCCCGGGTGAACGCCTCGGCCGAGCTATACCCGTACCGGATCGCTACGTCCAGGACCGCCTGGCCGGCGACAATATCCGCTGTCGCTGCTGTCAGCCGCCGGCGCCTGATGTACTCAGACAGCGGCAAGCCCGCAAGCGAGGCAAACATCCGCCGAAAGTGGTACTCCGAGGTGAGTGCGACCTGTGCCAGACGTCCAACGTCGATCGGCGAGGCAAGGTCCGCCTCGATGAGTTCAATGGCCCGGTTCCATTCCTGCACGGCTACCTCCTTCCTTCTCTACGGTATGAAGACTCCGGACCGATTGACCCGACAATCCCTGCCCGAAAAGATCAGAGCCCGGACGCAGCCGTCTTGTTCGAAGGGTGGCTATTTCGCCGGGTCGTCTGCGCTGGCAGCAAGTTTCCGCAGTTCGTCGACATGTGCCTTGAAGGCTTTTTGCCCGGCCTTTGTCAGATGCACCCAGGTGCGCGTCCGGGTGTTGACGGTGCCCTTGCGGAGGCCGACGAAACCGGCTTGCTCGAGCACTTTTAGATGCTTGCTGAGCACGGAATCGCTGAGGACAAGGGCGTCACGGACCACGCCGAACTCCGCCTCCCCAGCTCCGGCCAGGAGCGCGCAGATGCGCAGGCGCGTCGGGACGTGAATGATCTCGTTAAAACCGTCGTCCACTAGTGCGCTGCTCCGATCCAGCGGGCCTGCCGTGCTTCCATCGCCGGCCCAAAGATCAACGTCAGGATGAACACCAGCAGTGCGGCACCATAAACCATCCAATCCGCGCGGACCACGGCGTGCAGGAGCAGGGCACCCGCCACTACTGCAGCAAAGAGGCCGAGGTAGATCAGTCCAAGGAGCCGGCTACCCCGATGAGTGTAGACGTCCAGGATCACCCGTGAACGCGCCGACTGAAGGAGCGGCAGCACGCAGAAGATGATCACAGACACGGCCAGGACGACCGTTGCCCAACCATGGGACTTTGATAGCACCAGCCCAATAATGAACAGCCCCATTCCGAGGCCCTGCGCCGGATAGAGCCACCACGGCGAACCGACAAAAGGTCCCAGGGCCCGCTGGGAATCGGATACTGCCGTCAATGCCTGCCGCGCTTCCTCGGGGGAGGGGCGTCTCTCGCTATCGCTTGTCATGCCCTCAAACCTAGACTTTCCGCTGTGGAAACACGAGACTTTCCGCTGGAGAAACACTAAACTTTCCAATTCGGAAAGATCTTGGGCTTGTTGGCGCCCAACCTTCCGGTTGGTTGGTAAAGTTGCACCATGACGACGAGAGACGCGATCCTCAGCGGCGCACTGGAACTCCTCAATTCCGGGGGGACGGTCTCCTTGGAGACGGCTGCCCGTCATGTGGGGTTGAGTAAGCCGGGCGTGATGCACCACTTCCGCACTAAGGAAGCGCTAATGCTCGCACTCGTGGACAGGGTGGCGGAGGGCTGGAACCAGGAGTTATCCCGGCGTCTCGGGAGCGCGGTGGAGGACGCGCCGGTGGCGCTGCGGTTGCGCACGTACTTGGAGTGGTGCCTGACCGGGGACTTCGACGAGGCGGACCTGGTGATGCTCTCCGACCCGCGGTTGCGGCGGCCCCTGCTGGCCCGGTGGGTGGAACGCATGGCGGTGTGGGTTGAAGTCCCGGAGGACCTGCCCCTGGAGCAGCGGGCCTCCCTGACCGCAGTGCGGCTCATCGCGGAAGGTGCCTGGTTCGCGGCCGCTACTGACGTCTTTCCTCCCGATCCCGAGCTCAGGGCTGGCATCCGGGCCATCACCCAACGACTGCTGAAGGACTGACCATGACGAAATGGCTATTGCTGGCTGGGGCGATCGCCAGTGAGGTGATCGCTTCGCTGTGCCTGAAAGCCGCACTGGAGAATCCCGTTCTCTTTGTCATCGTGGGCGCGGGGTATGTGGCCGCCTTCGGTTTGCTGGGCGCTGTTCTGCGCCAGGGCCTGGCCCTGGGTGTGGCCTACGGCATCTGGGCCGCTGCGGGTGTGGCCCTGACCGCCCTGCTCGCCGCCGTGCTTTTCGGTGAGCCCCTGACCCCGGTGATGCTCGCCGGCATCACATTGGTCATCGGCGGAGTGCTGTGCGTCGAACTGGGATCCCGCGGAGCACCAGTGAAAGAGGAGATCGCCCGATGATGTGGCTTTTTTTGACCGGAGCGATCCTTACCGAAGTCACAGCCACGTTGTCCCTTCGCCTCGTGTCGGAAGGGAAGAAGATCTGGTACGTGGCCGTGGGAACCGGCTACCTGCTGGCGTTCACCTTCCTGACCCTGACCCTGGCTCAGGGGATGAGCCTGGGAGTGGCCTACGGTATCTGGTCTGCCGCCGGCGTCGCCCTGACAGCCGTTGCCAGCAGGGTCCTCTTCAAAGAACCGCTCACGCTCGTCATGATCCTTGGCCTCGGCCTTATCATGGGCGGTGTGCTGCTCATCGAACTCGGCGCCGCCCACTAAACACCACCAGAAGCGAATATTCGCACGCCCGTGGCTGGTGAGCCGCCAGCCGGTGCGATACTGGTCAGCACAACGGGTGGGAATTCGGGGGTTGGGGAATGGTCCTGGACACGGCAACACTGCGGGTTGCCTTCGCGGTGCTGGCGTTCGCGTTGGGTCTCCTTTTCTACTTCTCCGCCTTCCGCAGCACCCGCTCCCCGTACAGCGCGTGGTGGTGCGTTGCCCTGCTCCTGTTTCTTTCCGGTTCCGCCTGTTTTCTCCTCAACGGCACGCCGCACCAGTGGTGGGCCAACACGCTGGGAAATATTCTGCTGGTTGCCGGGGCCGGGAGCGCCTGGGCCGGTGCCCGTTCGCTGCGGACGCCGCGGTATAACTTCTGGCCTCTCGGCACCATTCCTGCCGTGGCAGGCGTAGCTGCAGCACTCGACGATCCCGGCTCCAACGTGTGGGCCGGGGGCGCCGTTTTCCTGGCATCGATGTCACTGATGATTGGCCTCACGTCACGCGAACTGTGGCGGCTGGAGCCCGGGTACACGCGGGTCCGCATTCCGATGGCCACCGCGGCAGCCGGCGTTTCACTGTTTTACCTGCTCCGGTTGATCGTCTTTATCGCTGCAGGCCCGGACAGCCCAACGTTCGTGACCTACTTCGGTTCCGCCGTGACCACCCTGGTTACCATGGTGCTCCTGGCGGTCGTCTCCTTCAGCATGGCCGGGCTCAGCACGGAGCAGCACACCCGGGCGCTGACAACCGTCGCCAGCCAGGACGGGCTCACCGGCCTGCTCAACAGGTCCGCATTTATGGAAATGGCGTCCCAGCAGCTCCGCCGCGGCAGGGGCAACAAGAGTGGCGGAGCGCTGATCCTCGCGGACCTGGATCACTTCAAGGCCATCAATGACACCCACGGGCACGCCGCGGGCGACCTGGCGCTCCAGGCCTTCGCCGACGCCTGCCGCGCAACGGTGCGCTCCACGGACCTCGTAGGGAGGTACGGCGGCGAGGAGTTCATCGTGTTTGCTCCCGGCGCGAGCCCCTACTCCGCTGAAATCATCGTCAAAGAAATCAGCCGACGGCTCGCCGAGCGATCGATTCCCGGTGTGCCGAAAATGCCCACCGTCAGCTACGGCATATCTGTCGTGGACGCCGGGGTGCTCAGCCTGGACGAGCCGATTGCCGCCGCTGACGCCGCGCTCTACGAGGCCAAATCCCTCGGGCGGAACCGGGCGGTTTTGGGCTAGCCAGCAAGAAGCCGGTGCCCCGCTGCCCCCAAGGCAGCGGAACACCGGCTTCGGCGTTATCAGGCTTCTGCGCTATTAGGCGCCGGCACGCACGAACGTGACGGGGCCCGTGGCGGTCAGCCAAGACAGCGGGTGAACCACGGTCTCGTTGACGCCGTTCATGCCGCCGCTGAGTACCTTGCCGTTGCCCACGAAGATTCCAACGTGGCCGGACTGGACCACCATGTCACCGGGTTGGGGGGTGGACACGACTTTGCCGTAGTTCATGAACTGCATCGGGGCAAGGTCGCCCACACGGATGCCGGAGGCGCCGAGCGCCTTTTCCACCATCGCGGTGCAGTCCTGGGTGATGCCCACCTGGGCGTAGGCGGCCGAAACCATCGAGGCGTTGACGCCGCCGGCGGCCGCCGCGGGAGCCTTCGCGGGTGCCGGTGCGGACTGCACTGTGATCTTTGGGGCAGGCGCGGCCACGGGCGCCGGGGCCGCAACGGGAGCCTTGGCAGCCACAGGCGCGGCAGCGGCCCGCGGGGCCGCCGGTACAGCCGGCTTTTCGACGACGGGCGCCTCCACCACGGGGGCCGGGGTGGACTTCATAGCGGGACGCTCGAAGGCGATCTTGACGCTGGAGCTGGCGCTCAGGGGAGCCTGTACCTGGCTGGCGGCCTGGGGTGCTGATGCCGGGGCGGCGGCCTTCTGGGCCGGCGCGTTGGCGGCGTTCGCTGCCATGCTGCCGGTGAAGGCGAGTCCGGATGCCGCGAGGATCACGGCGGCCTGGCGTCCCAGTCCTCCGGCGTTGGCCGTGGCGGCACGCGACGCGGAAACGAACGGATTCGAACGGCCAGCCGCTGCGCGGCGGGCACGGGTAAAGCGTGACGACATGAAGGAGCCTCTCCCATGCCTGCGAGGTGAGCTGTCGGATTCGGATGGGAGACACCCGGCCGCGTGCCCTGACCGGAGTCAGGAACTTCGCGGCTTCACCCCAAGGCCCATTTGTGTGGGCCAAAAATTGGTTTCCCCGTCTCTGCCGTGCATGGTCTGTTATCGGATCCCGGGCCACGGCAGAGTTAGGCAATCAGCGCGGGAATGCCCTCCTCGGTGAGGAAGGCACGCTTTCCACGGTACGGGAGCCCGCCTCAAAAGTCACATTAAGGTAACGGAGGCGTGTCGCGGCGCACGGGACGGGATGTTTCTGCATGCCCCTGTCCGCCTTCTACTTCTTCGTCTGGCGGTACCGCTCGATTTGCTTTAGCCGCCGCAGGAGGCTGTCCCGCCGCGGGTGCGGAACGGCGTCGGGCTCCTCGGCGGTGAGGTCGATGTGCTTCGTCCCGTACTGCCAGAGGAGGAGGTCATCGAGCAGCCGGTCCGGGCCGGGGGAGTAGCGGTGGTCCAGGGCCTTGCGGACCTCGGTGATCCTGTTGGCGCTGAGCAGCCCGGCGAGCTGGACTGTCTGGTTCAGGCCGTGGGCCGCCATGAGTTCGGCTGCCCATCCCCAGTCGTCATCCACCTTGCGGTCCACGTGCGGAAGCAGCGTCCGCCAGACGTCGCGGATGCGGTTGGGGGTGAGCGGCGCAGCCCCTTCACCGTCCATATCCCAATAGCCGCGGACCTCCTCATAACGCTCGTGCAGGTCAGCGAAGGCGCTCTCCACGGTTTCCAGCATGGCGGCCGTGGCTGTGAACTGGCGGTCGAAATGCGGAGTCCAGGCCCGCGGATCCTCCGCCTTGAAGCGGATGTCGTGCTCGATCTCGCTCCATGCGTGCGCGAACACCGTGCGGATCTGGCATTCGAAAAAGTAGCTGCCGTTCGGCTGCGCCTCGGGGTTGAAGACCTGCTGGTACTCCTTGACCGCCTCGTTCTGGATGGTCCGCAGGATCAGGTGGCGGCTGGAGTAGCCGTACGTCCCGGACTCGATGGAGCCGATGTCCTTCTCACGGTCTCCGCGGCAGTCGAACAACTGGCGCTGCCGCTTGATGAGGTTGGCCACCACCGCATTTTCCGCGGGAAGCTTGGTGATGACGCGGACGCCCACCATGTCATTGAGCGTGCGGAACGGGTCGGGGAACTTCAGGACCCGGGGGCCACCCGGTTCCAGGGGTTCCTCGGTCCGGGAGATTTTCTCCCGGAAGGAGTCCACGGTCTTGGTGCGGCCGGTCACGAACAGCGGCGTGACCTCCGTGTCCTTGAGCATGGTCCGGAGGATCTGCAGGACTTCCCGGGTGACAAGCTTCAGGGCAGGCCGGACGCGCTCATAGAGTTCCACGTTTTCCTGCACGGAGTCGCGCTGACCGACGTCCAGGCGATCCCAGTTGCTTGCCATGGTTCCAAACTATCAAGGGCGTGTGACAGCCGCCGGTGCGACACCGCCCGGTGCCACCTCGTCTCCTCCCTTCCGCCCGGCGGGAGCAGCGTCCCTGTAGGCTCGGCATATGGCTGATGTGCGCCGTCGGACCCTGCTGTCCTCTGGACCGCTGGGCACCACGGCAGTGGTGATGCCGGAGGCGCTCGCTGCCTCCTGCCCACCCGGGACCTTAGGAGGATGCAGTGAAGCGGCAGAAGTACCAGTACGGTGACCACCCCAGCCAGTGGGGCGAGCTCTTCCTGCCGGAAACGCCGCCAGCATCCTCATCCCGGAACGGCAGGCGCCCGGCAACCCGGGGCGTGGTGGTGGTCATCCACGGCGGCTACTGGCGCTCGCAGTACGGAGCGGAGCTGGGCGAGCCGCTGGCGAAAGACCTCGCGGCCCACGGAATGGCGGCCTGGAACCTGGAATATCGCCGGGCAGGCAACGGCGGCGGTTGGCCGCACACCTTTGAGGACGTGTTGGCCGGGATCGACAGGCTCCGCGGAGTCGCTGAAGAGCACGGTCTGGACCTGGCCCGGGTGGTGGCGCTGGGACACTCCGCGGGCGGCCACCTCGCCGTCTGGGCAGCAGGACGGGACCGGCTGGCCGGGCTGGGAACCCCGGACGCTGACCGGCAGGTGGAACGGAACCTCAACGGCGAGGCCGTGCACCTGACGGGAGTAGTGAGCCAGTCCGGACTGCTCAACCTCGCCCAGGCAGACTGGCTGGACCTCAGCAACGGGGCCGTCAGCAACCTCATGGGCGGCTCGTCCGGGAAGTACCCCAAGCGCCACAAGTATGCGGACCCCATGAGCGCGGTTCCGCTGGATGTGCCGGTCTACGCCGTGCACGGACTCGAGGACAGCACCGTTCCGATGAGCCAGTCCGAGGCGTATGCCGCAGCGGCGCGGGCTGCCGGGGCGCCGGTCCAGATGGTCAAGGTTCCGGGCGACCACTTCGCGCTCATCGACCCGAAGGCCTCGTCCTACCGGAAGTGCCGCGAGCTCGTGCAGGAGCTGCTGGCGACCTAGGGGGCCGCCGGCGTGAGCGGCTGCGCCTCCACCCAGAACACGGGAACTCCATCGACGTCCGTTCGTTGCAATGTCATGGGGTCGATGGTAAATCCGCTGCGGGGAGCCGCCGGGCAGCGGCACACGATCCTGCCCAATGTGCTGCCGTGGGTCCCGCGGACCTCCGGAGGTAAGTACACTTACTATCAGTGCAGGTCCGGCTGATTGGCCGGCCAGTGGGTCGTTTTACGGCCCGTTCCGGTCTCCGGTTGCTACGGCCTCCGGCATGCGGGACTCTAGTAGCTGGGGGTTGGGGTAGTTTTGTATATTACGATCACCGGTTTCACTAGGAGAAATATATGGGTGAATCCAACAGGTGGTGGACAACATGATTTGGCTCCGTAAATTGGCGCGTGCCACGACAGTCCTGACCACCCCGTTGGCGCCGGAGGACATTCTCGCGCTTTTTAATCCCGTCTTTTCGGCCCGTCAGCTTCGCGGCGTGGTCACCAAGGTGGTCCCTGAAACGGCAGACTCCGCCACCATCCACTTCCGCCCGGGCCGCGGCTGGAAGGCCCACAAGGCCGGCCAGTGGGCACGGATCGGCGTGGAGCTCGACGGCGTGCGCCACTGGCGCTCGTATTCGCTCAGCGCTCCCGCCGGACAGGACCCTGCTATCACGGTCAGCGACGTCGGTGCTGTCTCGGGCGTCCTCGTCCGGGACACCAAGCCCGGCGACGTGCTGTTCCTGGCCCCGCCCCAGGGCGACTTCGTCTTGCCGGAGCATCCGCGGCCGCTGCTGATGCTCACCGCGGGAAGCGGCATCACGCCCGTGATGTCGATGATCCGCACCCTGGTGCCGCACCGCCCCGATGCCGACGTCGTGCTGATCCACTCAGCCCGCACGCCGCAGGACAGCATCTTCCATGAGGAGCTGTCCGAGCTGGCGGACCAGTTCCCGAACTTCCGCGTCATCCACTGGTACACCGGTGAACGCGGCCGGCTGGACTTCAGCTCGGCCGCCGGGCTGGGTGAGCTGTGTCCGGACTGGCGGCAGCGCGCCGCCTACGCCTGCGGCCCGGAGGGGTTCCTGGACGACGCCGAGGCCCTGTGGTCCAGTGAAGCCGCCGCCCATAAAAAAGCCGGCCCCTTCGCTGCCGACCCCATCAACCTGATCATCGAACGCTTCAACACCAGCCTCGTGGGCGGAGCAGGGCACGACGGCGGACTGGTCACCTTTGAAGCCTCCGACCGCGAGATCGAAGCGGACGGAAACACCCCTCTGCTGGATGTGGGCGAGGACGCCGGCATCCTGATGCCCAGCGGCTGCCGCATGGGCATCTGCCACAGCTGCCTGACGCCGCTGCGCGCCGGCCGCGTCCGTGACCTGCGCACCGGCGAGGTCCACGGCGAGCCGGGCCAACTAATCCAGACGTGTGTCTCGGCAGCCGCCGGGCCCGTTAACCTCGACATCTGAGGAGCAACACAGCATGACAGCAATATCTGACCGCAAAGCCGTGAAATCGACGTCGATCAGCGGACCGGCGGCAAAACCCCGTCCGGGTGCCCTTGCCACGTCTGGGAGCCCCCTGGTGCGCCCGCCGGCAGCCGCGCACCTCTCCGATGAGCAGGTGGCAGAGCTCGGCCGCGAACTGGACGCCATCAAGGACGACATCCTGGCCAAGCGCGGAGCGTCCGACGCCGCCTACATCCGGCGCGTCATCAAGGTCCAGCGAGGCCTGGAAATTTCCGGCCGCGCCGCGCTCCTGATGGGCCGCAACAAGGCCGCCTGGGTCACCGGCACCGCCCTGCTGAGCGCCGCCAAGATCCTCGAGAACATGGAGATCGGCCACAACATCCTGCACGGCCAGTGGGACTGGATGCGCGACCCGGACATCCACTCCACCACCTGGGAATGGGACTTCGTCACGCCGGCCCGCTCGTGGCAGCACACCCACAATGACCTCCACCACCGCTGGACCAACGTCGTCGGCAAGGACAACGACGTCGGATACAACCTGCTCCGCATGGACGGCGACCAGCCGTGGAAGCCGCACAACCTCGGC
Organism: Arthrobacter sp. Soil_N43; assembly: GCF_057655195.1. Lineage (NCBI taxonomy): Bacteria > Bacillati > Actinomycetota > Actinomycetes > Micrococcales > Micrococcaceae > Arthrobacter > Arthrobacter sp. Soil_N43. Next base: position 27,620 of record NZ_JBDGML010000071.1, on the reverse strand, counting down.
AACCCGCTCTACAACGCGATCCTGGCGCCCATCTTCGAGTGGGGCATCGCCATCTACGACCTCGAACTGACGGAGTACCAGGAGGGCAAGAAGAGCAAGGAGGCCCTGCAGAAGGACCTCAAGGCCCTGGGGATCAAGGCCATCAAGCAGTTCACCAAGGACTACGCCGCCACCCCGGCCGTGGCCATGCTCACCGGCTCCGGCAAGCAGGCGCTCTACGGAACCCTGACCGCCAACGCCGTGCGCAACGTCTGGGCCCACGCCGTTATTTTCTGCGGCCACTTCCCGGAAGGGGCCGACACCTTCACCGAGGAGATGGTCGAAGGCGAGACCCGCGGTGACTGGTACGTGCGCCAGATGATCGGCTCGGCCAACATCTCCGGCTCGAAGTTCATGCACCTCATGACCGGGAACCTGTCCCACCAGATCGAGCACCACCTCTTCCCGGACCTTCCCTCCAACCGGTACGCCGAGGTGGCGCCGAAGGTCCAGGAAATCTGCAAGCGCTACGGACTGCCGTACACCACCGGGCCGCTGCTCAAGCAGGTGGGCTCCTCCTGGGCGAAGGTGTTCAAGCTCGCGCTGCCCGGCAAGAAGTCCTAGCCGCCTCCGAACTGCCTTGGAGCAGCGTGCCTGAGCGCACGCTGCTCCAATTGCTGTCCGGGATGCGGGAGCGCCCGGCCGCGTTCTCTGGCAGAGTATGACCATGCTCACTGTTATTGGCGAGGGCCTCGTGGACGTGGTCCAGCGCTCCTCCGGAATCGAAGCCCACGTGGGCGGCAGCCCGCTCAACGTCGCCGTGGGGCTGGCCCGGCTGGGCCATCCCGTCCAGTTCATCGGCCGCTACGGCCGCGACGCCTACGGAGACTCAGTGGCGGCCCACCTGCGGGCCAGCTCCGTCATGCTCCCGCAGGCGCCCGACGGCCTGCCGACCAGCGTCGCCACCGCCCTGGTGGACGACGACGGCGCCGCCACCTACACGTTCGACCTCGCCTGGGAGCTCCCCGGACTCGCGGAACGGCTGCCGTTCATGACGCAGGGCACCACGCTGCTGCACACCGGTTCGATCGCCACGATGCTGGCGCCGGGCGCCGCCGACGTGCTGGCCGCCGTCGAACATTCCCACCCGTCGGCGACCATCAGCTTTGATCCGAACTGCCGGCCCACCATCATCAGCGACGTTGACTATGCCCGCCGCCAGGCGGAGAAGTTCGTGACCCTTTCGGACATCGTCAAGGCGTCCGATGAGGACCTTGCGTGGCTGTATCCGGGCGTCGACGTGCTCGATTCCGCGCGCCGTTGGCTGGCGCTGGGTGGTTCGCAGGGGCCTGCCATGGTGGTGGTCACACGCGGTGCCAACGGGCCCTGGGGCATTACGGCAGCCGGAGAGGCCGAGTTCGCCGCGCCCAAAGTGGAGGTGGCGGACACGGTCGGGGCCGGGGATTCCTTCATGGCGGCGCTGCTCTCCGGCGTGGTGGACCGCGGTCTTGACGGAGCACAGAACCGCCGGGCCCTGCGTGCGCTGCCTGCCGACGGCCTCGCCGCGCTCCTCGCCCACGCCACCCGCGCGGCCGCCGTCACGGTTTCCCGCGCCGGCGCCAACCCGCCCACCAGGGCCGAACTCAACCGCATCGAAGAAGCTGAAGAAGCAGCAGCAAAGGAAGCAGAAGTTCCCACCATCTGAAAGGCAGCCATGACACCCTCCGGTCCGTTTGCAGACCTGCCGGACGTTCCGTCGTTCGAGCTCACCAGCCGGTCCTTCCAGGACGGCCAGACCTTGCAGCCTCCGCAGCGCAGTGGCAGGCTCCACGCCGGCGGCGCTGACGCTTCCCCGCAACTGAGCTGGAGCGGCGCACCCGCAGGGACCGGAAGTTTTGCCGTCACCGTTTTCGACCCCGACGCACCCGGAGCCGGGGGGTTCTGGCACTGGGCGGTCCTCAACATCCCGGCGGACGTCACCTCGTTGGCCGAGGACGCGGGGGCCGAGTCCGGCGCCCAGCTCCCGGCCAGCGCAGTGCAGCTGAAGAACGACGCCGGCTTCCGCGGCTACGTGGGGGCCGCGCCGCCGCCCGGGCACGGACGGCACCGGTACGTCGTGACGGTCTACGCGCTGGACGTGGAGGAGCTTGATACGCGCGCGGGCGCGCGTCCGGCCAGCCTGGGCTCCGAGTTCTCGAAGCACCTGCTCGGCACGGCAACACTGACCGGAATCTACGAACGCAAGCGCTGACAACCGCTGTCCGATCCACGTTGCTCTCGCGACCCGAGGTGCGCGCCCCGGGGTTTACAGCGGGCCCGCCGTGTGGCGGTCTTCGGTCGTCCTCAGTTGGTTCCAGTCGGCTCTCGAATCCAGAAATGTCGTCACAACGGAAATCCGTGGCGATGACCCTGCGGGCGCTTCGCTCAACCCGTTCTTTGCCTGGATATGGCAGCCGCTAACCAATTGCTCCTGCGCAGTAATCTGCGGTGCCACAGCCATAGGAGAAGCCATAGACCCAGGGCCGCCATGTGGATTGCGGACCAGGTGGCCGAACTGATCAGGGCCTCCTCAGCATCCGGCCGAAACGAGATCTCACCGCTCAGGTAGAGGGGCATAAGGGAGAACACGTGTTGTACATACAACAGCGTGATGAGCGCCAGCACCAGCAAGCCGAGCCCCGGCGCCGATGGGGCAGGGGGATGGGCTTTGCCGGTGCCCGGTTACCGGTGGCCGGGTACCTAGGCGGGGGCCAGCGCCCCCACGGAGTTTCGTTCCACGGTAGGGCAGTGGATTTTTGTGGGGGCAGCCTGTGCTTCTTCGAGGCCCAGGAGCATTCGCACTCCGGCCGCGCCCAGTTCGTAGTGGGGGAGCGACACGGTCGACAGCGGGGGCCGGAGGTGGGCGGCGATGACTTCCTGGTTGTCGAATCCCACCACTGCTATGTCGTCGGGGATGGAGAGCCCGTGCTCGCGCAGCCCGTCGTACAGCCCCATCGCCATCCGGTCGTTGTAGCAGTACACGGCCGTGGCGTCGCGCTTGAGGAGCTCCTCGGTGGCTCCGTACCCGCCTTCCTGATCGGGATAGGCCTCAAGGACCAGGCTCCCGTCGAACGCGATGCCTTCGGCTTCCAGTGCTTCCTTGTAGCCCTGGAGGCGTCCGTCTTTCGCCGGGGCGGGGATGGTGGCGTTGATGAAGGCGATCCGTCGGTGCCCATGCTTCAGCAGGATCTCTGTGGCTGAACGTCCGCCTTGTACTTCATCCGGAACGACAGCCCGGGCGCCGGGTTCCGCAGAAAAGCAGTTGACGAGGACGAAGTCCGATTCCCGCAGCGGTGCCGGAAGGTCGGTGGCCCGGTGGAACCAGGTCGAATAAAGGATGCCGCGGACCTTGTATTCGAGCATCATGGCAATCGCGTCCGTCTCAAGCTCGCGGTTGCCTTCGGTATTGGCGATGAGAAGGGCGTAGCCATGCTTCCATGCCTCATCCTGGGCGCCGTGGATGATCTGGCCGGCGAAAGGGGTGGTGGCGATGGCGTCGGCGACGAGGCCGATGAAGCGGGAACTGCCGCTGACCAGGGTCTGCGCCATGGCATTTGGCCGGTAGCCCAGATCCCGGATCGCGTCCCGAACCCGCTTGCGGGTCTCGTCGGAAATGCGGGCGGCCTTTTTCTTGTTCACGACCAGCGAGACGGTGGCTGTGGAGACACCGGCAGCCTCGGCAACTTGCCGGAGGGTGACGGGCTGGGGGCGCTGGGACTGCTGTGCGGGGGCAGCCGCATGCACTGGCTTGCCAGAACTTTTCTCCTGCGAAATCATATGCCCTCCTTCAGGAGTATATCCGCCCGATATGGCTGTCATCCCTTAGTCGCCCCGCTTTCCAGGCCTTGGATCATGGCCTTGTTGAGCACGAGGAAGACCAGCAGCAGCGGGGTGATAGTGACACAGACGGCGGCGAACGTGGCCGTCCAGTCGGTCTTTCCCATCGCCCCGATGTAGTTCTGCAGGCCCAGCGGAATGGTCTTCAGCCCCTCGGAGAGGACGAAGGTGTTGGCGAAGATGAAGTCGTTCCAGATGAAGATGCTGTTGACCAGAACAACCGTCACGACTGTGTTTACCGAGAGGGGGAGGGTGATGAGTCCGAAGATGCGGTACGGTCCGGCTCCGTCCAGGGAGGCCGCCTCGTACGTTTCCCGGGGGATGTACTCAAAGAACGAGGAAAAGAGGTAGATCGACATCGGAAGGGCGAAGCCGGCCAGCGGGATGATCATCGACGGGTAGGTGTCGAGCAGGTTGATCGTGGAGTAGTCGATGAAGAGCGGTACGAGTGCGATCTGGACGGGCACGATGATGCCGATCAGGAACAGTCCGCGGACGAACTTGCTGAAGCGGAAGCCCAGCACCTGGAGCGCGTAGGCGGCCATCATGCCCAGGAGCACGATCAGGAAGTTCGCGCCCATGGTGACGATGAAGCTGTTGAGGATGTTCATCCCCAGGTCGCCGGTCTCGAAAGCGCGGGCGTAGTTCTCCCACGTGAGCGAGGTGGGCAGGGCGAAGGGGTCCCCGGTTGCGAAGTCGTGCTCGGTGCGCAGGCTGGTGATGAACAGCCAGGCCAGGGGGTAGACCTGCACGATGACGATGAGGGCAATCAGCACCCGCGACAGAGTGCTGTAAAGGTTGGGCTGGCGCCGCCTGCGGACAGGAGGCGGGCTGTCGGGCAAAGCGGTGGTGGGCCGTGTCATCGGGGCTGCTGGCGCGGTCATGCGTCCGCCTTTCGTTTGAGCATGAAGAGGATGAGTCCTACGGCGACGAGGCATTCGACGACGATGAATACGGCGATGGTGCTGGCGTATCCGAAGTCGGTGCTCGTGAATGCCGTCTTGTACATGTACGTGGTCAGCAGCTCCGAGGACTGTCCGGGGCCACCGTTCGTCATCAGGTAGGGAATGTCGAATCCGCGTAGGCCGTAGGTTGTTGCCATGATGGTGGTGGTGATCCAGACAGGCATGATGTGGGGAAAGCGGATCTTGGTGAACAGTTGCCACCGCGAGGCGCCGTCGAGCCGGGCCGCTTCCTCCAGCTCCTTTGGAACGGACAGCAGTGCCGCGTAGATGATGAGCATGTAGAGGCCCGTGAACCGCCATCCTTCCGGCGCGGATACCGCGGCGAGCACGGTGTTGATGTCAGAGAGCCAGGGGCGTTCCAGGGCGCCGAGGCCGATCCAGTGCAGGAGCTGGTTGAGGAGGCCCACCGGTTCGATCGAGTAGATCCGCACGAAGAGGAACGCAATGGCTACCGTGGAGATCACAGCCGGCAGGAGGTAGAGGGTCTTAATCAGCTCGCGGCCGCGCCGCATTGAGGTGAGGAGGCTGGCGACGAGCAGGGCGCCGCCGAGCTGCAGCACCAGGCAGATCGCGAGGTAGCCGAGGGCGTTGAAGAACGAGCGCCAGAAGATGTCGTCTGCGGTAAGCATCCGTACGTAGTTGGCGAGACCCACGAACTCCATGTCGCTGATGCCGTTCCAGGAAAAGAAGCTCAGGAACAGCGACTGCATGATGGGGAAGAGGACGGCGATGCCGTAAAGCAGCAAGGGTGGGAGCAGGAAGACCAGGACTGAGAGTCGTGACCTGTTGGGGAGCATGGCTGGGCCTTTCGGGTGGGGGCCGTAGCCCCCACCGCTGTGATTACTTGAAGAACTTCGGGGCGTTCTGCGCGATGGTGCTGTCCATCGTGGTGGTGAACTGTTCGGGCGTGATGTTGCCCTGGACGAGGAGCACGAGTTCCTGCTGCAGCCTGCCGTTGGTGGTCGGGTCGAGCTGGGTGTCCCACGGCATGGCCTGCTTGTCCCCGAGGTCGTTGGCCATTTCAAGAGCCTTCTTGTACAGCGGGGTTGCGTTGGCCGGAACGGCCGTCTCAACGTTTGTAGTCGGCGAAAGCGCACCGGTGGCTGCGTACTCGGACGGGTATTTCGCCAGGGCAAACTTCAGGAAGTCGCTCACGAGCGGGTCGTACGTCTTGGCGTTGACGGCCATGCCAATGCCTGAAGGGGAGACGAACTCATTTGCCGCGGTGACGGATCCCTCGGTGGTGGGCAGGGTGAGGAAGTCGATGTCAGCCCGCACTGTCGGGTTCAGCTTGTCAGTTGCCAGGCTGGGCAGTTCCCAGGTGCCGATGTTGTACATCGCTGCCTGCCCCGACGTGAACTGGTTCTGGGCGTCGGAGTAGCCCTGTGAGGAGAATCCATCCTGGAAGCACTTGGCCTTGCCGAGCGAAGCCAGCCATTCGACGGTCTTCTGGCCTGCGGGGTCAGCGAACTTCGCTTCGCCCTTCTTGAGCTTCTGGATGAACTCTGGCCCGGCTTCACGGAACGGCTGATAGGCGACATACCGCTCCAGGGGCCACTGGTCCTGGCCGTCGATGGCGATGGGCGTGATACCGGCTGCGCGCAGGGCGGTGCACATGGCGGGAATGTCGTCGAGGGACTTCGGAACGGACACGCCGGCCTTCTGCAGCAGGGCCTTGTTGTACCAGATGAATTCCAGCTCGAACTGGAACGGAATCATGTGCAGGGAGCCGTCGTCGAAGCGCTGGTAGTCCAATGCGCTGGGTCGGTAGTCGTCGTAGACATCCAGGGACTTCAGCAGCTTTTCGGCGTCGACCATCTTGCCCTGCTTGGCCAGCTGCTGGGCAAACGGCGTGGCGTCGGTGTCGAAGAGCTCGGGAAGCTTGTTCGCGGCGGCGAGGGTCTCAAGCTTCTGGATGTAGGAGGGCCGGTCCGGGGTGGTGATCAGGTTCAGCGAGAAGCCCGGGTGGTCCTTGGCGTAATCGTCCGCGAGTTTCTTCATGATGTTGATGACAGCGCCGTCGGCCGGCCGGGACAGCAGCCACGAAATTTCACGGGGTTTGACCTCCCCTGTGGGGCTGACGTTGGAAGGGTCAGTGGCTCCTCCGCTGCCGCATCCCGCGAGGGCGAGGGCTGCGGCCATGGCGACGGCGGCTGTTCGGAATAACTTCTTCATGGGGACAATCTCCTTTGATTTGAGCCGAAAAATGGTGCGGGGTATGAAAAATGGTGCGGGGTATTTAGTTGTCGGTGCGCTGACGTATCTGGAGTTCGGTAAGGACTGCGGACCCTTCGCCGGTGAAAACGCCGATCCGCCCCGCCGGCAAGTCGTAGATCCTGGTGCTGAGAGTGACCTGCCGATCCAGAACGGCGACGCACAGGTCACCGTCAACGACGAGTTCGAGAGTGTGCTCTCCCGGAGTCAGGTCGCAGGGGCGTTCCAGTTCGATGTCGAACGGAATGTCCCCTGAGACGTGCCATTGCGCGTCGCCGGTGACCTTCCTCGGCCACCGGTCGAACACCATGCGGCCGCGCTTCGGTTCCAGGCGCAGAACGTAGGACCGGTCCCCGTCCTGGCTTGAGCGCAGCAACAGCCCGCATTCAGTGGTGTCGGGTCCGATGTCCAGGACTGCCGCGGCGTAGAACTGGCTGGGCAGCTCTTCGTCCGAGACGACGGCGGCGTACCCGTCCGGAACGTCCAGCCGCATCGGCAGCTCGTTTGTCAGGGACACCGGGACGTCCTCCCAGAAGCTGTCCACGAGTTCGTCGGCGAAGGCGAACCCCAGGGTTCCGTCGGGGTTTTGCCGTGCTTCCAGGACGGACATCGTGCCGGCCCACTGCCAGGGCCCGTCGTCGGCATTGCCTTCCTTGCTGGCGATCCATCCGAAAAAGAAGCGGCGACCGTCGCGCTCCGCGGTCTTGGAGGCGTAGAAAGCGCGACCGTCGACGCTGTCCAGGGTCGGTACGCGCCATGGGCCGTCGGGGCTCTTGGCCATGCGGTACCGGGTCGTGAAGGATTCGGAGAACTCCGAGTAGACCATGTACCACCAGCCGCCCCAAGAGAAGACATCCGGGCATTCATGGGTGATGTAGCGGCGTGGATCCCAGAACGGTTCGGTGTGCTGCCAGGTCACCAAGTCACTGGAGACGCACTGGGCTATGACACCGCGCCGACGTTCCGGCCCGTCGGAGTGCCGGGCCGCCAGCAGCATCCGCCACTGTCCCGCGGCCTCGTCCCGGAAGACGAACGGATCCCGCCAGTCGCCGGACTCGTAGCCGTCCGGGGCGCCGAAGGTGAGTTCCGGGTGCTTCACCCAGGTCTGCATTCCGTCCGTGCTCGTGGCGTGCATGACTAGCTGAAGGGGCGCACCGTCCGGTCCGAGGTTGCGCGGGTTTTGGCCCGTGTAGAACAGATGCTGGACGCCTGTTTCATCGACGACGACGCTGCCCGTGTAGGCGTTGAAGTCCAGGTCCGTTTCGCTTCCGTGCTTGAGGGAAACGCCCTGGTCCTCAAACTGCGTGAGGTCTTTGGTGGTGACAAGGTTCCACGAGGTTCCCGGCTTTGGGTCTGCCCGGACCTCGTGAAGGTAGAAGAGCCAGAACTCCCCGTCCTTCTCGAAGGGGATAAGATCTCCAACCCATCCATCGGAGGGCTGAAAGAAGACTGAGCGATTCATCGGCGTCGATCCATTCTGCTAAAGCGTTTGATCACCTGTAACCTAGCGCCAATCCGCACTTTGATCAAGCGTTTTAGCAACTTCCGGTGCATTCTTTTCTGGGCAGCATTACAGTGTGGCGGAGCGCCCACGCCGCCGGCTGAGTTCCAGAGAACGCATCAGGTGTCCACGTGGACCGCACCTGGGGCTACACATCGGCGGTGGGGCAGAATGGCCCTATGTGCGGGAGATACGTGATGTCCAGGGCAACGAGCGACCTTCTCTCCTATTTTGATGCGAAGGAGGTGGAGGGCAGCCCGCCGCCGCCAAGCTGGAACGTGGCGCCCACGCAGGACGTCCCGATCATTGCTGAGCGGCTGAACGAGGGGTCTATCGACCGGCACCTGCTCATCGCCCGCTGGGGCCTGGTCCCATCCTGGGCCAAGGACCTCAGAATCGGCTCAAAACTGATCAACGCCCGGAGCGAATCCATCCTGGAGAAACCGTCATTCCGGAAGGCTGCCGTGAAGCGCCGCGCACTGATCCCCGCAGAGGGCTACTACGAATGGCAGAAGACCGAGGACGGAAAGAAGATCCCGAACTACCTCTACTCCGAGACGGATGATCTGCTCGCTTTCGCCGGCCTCTACGAGTTCTGGGCGGACCCGGCCCTGCCGAAGGATGACCCTGGCCGGTGGCTGCTTAGCTGCACGGTCCTCACCACAACAGCCCACGACTCCCTGGGCCATGTCCACGAACGGTGTCCGGTCATCATCCCGCCGGACATGTACGGCGACTGGCTGGACCCGGGCACTACCGATAAGGCAGACGTTCAGCAGCTCCTCCAAGCCGTCCCGGAACCGGTCCTGACCCCTCGAATCGTCAGCGACCGGGTGAACAGCGTCCGCAACAACGGTCCCGAACTCGTCGAGCCGGCCGCATGAGCAACGTCTTCGAGGGCGCTGTCGCCTTCCCGAACGCCCTGATGTTCCGCTTCTCCGAAGATGCCAGGCATGCGCAGGTCCCCGACATCGACGGGATCGCCAGTTCCTGAAACACAGGCAGCTGCTGGGCGCGGCCTCCTATATCGATCAGCTCTCCTCCAGCTCGGCTGACGGCACTACAGGGGAGAGGTGGCTGGATCTGCTCCCGATCGTCTTCAACTTGCGGGTTGAAAGACGTTAACCCGAGACAAGGGCGAGTCCATCAGTGGCGCGCGGGGACAGATCGGTACTGTCAGGTTGGGGTCTGAGATTCTCTTGAGCTATCGTCAGAAAAGCAGCATCGGGGCCTTATTCTGACAGAACGCCGGCTACGTGCTGACGTCAGGTTGGGGTGCTTCAACCGTGCAATTGAAGAGAAAAGCATTAGTCGGTCTTCAGTCTGCCAACGCGATATCGTGGACGGTGTCCGCGACGTCGGTGCCGCCGCTGGCCTATGGCAAATCCGGCAAACGTCAATTGGCAAGGCAATCCTCTTTGAAGCCGATATTGACAGGCTGGTGGGATCTGCGATGACCCAACCAGGCTAGGAGCAGGATCCGGCGATGAACCCCGAAGCATAGCCCCCATCCAGACTGGTGAGGGATGGCAGCCTGAGATGTAATGCGTACAAGATGCGCCAGATGGTTGGGTGCCCAGTACCCGATTTAACTTGGAATGTCGTCCTGACCGTGTTGATGACACGGGTAGGGCAGGCCTAGATTCCACGGCCATCCAGGATGCGGGTCGGGGTGGGAGCTTTAGCCGCCCACCCCGACACAAGTAGTTTGAGGCCCTCCGTTGGCCCAAGGGGAGCACTGGGATCCTGCCCCGTTATGAATATAGGGGCAGCACAACCAGGAAAGTTTTATTTGGTCGGTTTCCGATATGCACTTGCCCTTTCCTGGCGGCAAGCCGGTAGAGCCAAATGCTGATAAGGGAAAGGACCGCTGCATAGACCGCGAAGGCCCAAAAAATGTCGTGCTGTTGTGCGCACAGCAGCATGTAAGAGGAAGTCCCGTTTTTCGCAGCAAACGTGTGAGTGATGGCAGCCCGCAAACGCACCTCGCGAGTAAGGAAGTCGAGCGCCGCGGCACGGTCAGGAATCGCGAGGCCACGGGCTTCGAGCTGTTGAAGCAGCTCTCCGCGCTCTTTGAAATCCTTCGTATACTCCACGCTTCACCGTTTGTCGCACAATGAAAATCGCCCCCCTTGAGCCGAGGCTCAGAGGGGGGCGATGTCTGATAGATCGAATCGAACACGACCAACCCACAAAATGGGTATGAGTACTGGGATGGCCGACCAACGGGCGCGAGCAACACTACCGAAGCAGGAACAGCCCCGGCGCTAACTGCATGTACCTGCCCCTGGGACCCGGCGCTGGGTTCTGACAAAAATTGCCCGGTTCAGAGAATCCTTTGAACAGCTCGGCTGGTTTGGAGTGAAGGCGACCGTACCCTGAGACACGTCTTCGGACGTCCGAACGGGAGGGACGGAGGCTGCCGTCTCCTCCGCGGGACATCACCCTTCAGGGGCGGGGGCTACGTTTCTGCGCTGTGCGACCATGACGAACGCACCGGATGCAAGAACGCCGGTCAGGGCGAAGGCGAGCATGCCGGTGAATGAACCGGCACCCGATTGGATCAGTGCTCCGCTGACGATCGGACCGATGGAGAAGCCGCTGCCGATCATCAGATTAGTGGTGTTCATGAGGTGTCCGCCGTTTGAGAGGTCGGACAGTGTGGACAGCAGGTAGGGCAGGATGAAAGTCCAAGCGAACTTGAAGATTACTGCGGCGACGGCGAAGCGAACGAAGGCCGGTGAGCCAAAGAGCAGTCCGATACTGAGCGCCATGCCTGCATAGCCGGCGATGAGGTAGATCCTCCGCCGGGGAGTGTCCCCGAGGGCCGTTGCCGTGAGGGCTGACAGGATCCCGGCGACGGTGGCTAGGGAAAGGATGAGGCTGCTGGCGGAAAGGTCGATTCCGGAGCCCGCGGAGATCTGGGCCATGAATGACCAGACACCGCTCAGAGCGACGTAGAACAGCAAGACTGCGGCCATTCCCGCTGCTGCCTTGAAGAGCGGAACCCGCGACGGCACCGATGTTGCCGCCGGCGACGATGTTCGGAGCACTTCCCCGTCGATCCGGTTGACCACGAGGAGGCACAAGACGGCCAGACCGGCGAGGGTCCAGTAGATCGCTGCGACTCCTGCGCCGGCGAACAATGACGGGAAGACGGCCAAAATCAGTGCTCCCACGGCCAATTGGAAGACGACGAAAATGCCGAATGCGCGGCTGGGGTTCGATGTCTTTCCGCTGAGGGTCAGGATGATCACGGTGATAGAGCCGGCTGCGAGGCTGGTCACCACGCGGGCGACGATGAGGAGTCCGAAATCGTCCAATAGACCGGAAACGACGTTCCCCGCGATGACGACGGCAGTGAATAGGTAGCTGGCTGTTCTCAGGTTCATCCGGCGCAGCCACAGATAAGCCGGCACTGTTGCCAGGCTGAAGGCGCCAAGTTCCAGCGAAAAGAGGGTCCCGACCTGGACCGGGGTTAGGGCGAACTGTTGGATGAGTTTGCCGGCGATCACGGGGGCGATCAGCAGCACGGTGTAAAGGACGGCGCTGAAAACGGCGATATAGGTGTACGTTCCCCTGTCGGAGGCGGTAACCCCTGGAGAGGCTTTTACGGCAGTGGTCATGGTCATGTTCTTTCGGGCAGGACGAAGCGGCACGGTGCCGCCGTCAGAGGGGAGGAGGTGATGATGCCTGCGGGCCGCAAGCCTCAGAGCTGGGACAGACGAAGCGGTCAGGCCCGCTGCGGGGCCAGTCGTCCGGATGCGCCCGTGGCGTGTTCCGAATGCTTTGCGTCGAAGACTTTGCGGCCGGCGAACCAGGTCTGGTGCGTCGTTATGTGAGGAATGTCCTCGACATCAATTTCGTGCGGATTGTCGCTCAGGAGAATGAAATCTGCGGATTTTCCTGGTGACAGAGATCCTGTGACGTCATCCACGCCCATGGCTTCGGCGCAATTGGTGGTGTAGATCCTGATGGCTTCCGGGAGGGTGATGGCCTGCTCGGGCCAGAGGGTACCTGGGAATTTTCCGCTCGGGTCCTTGCGGGTGACGAGCCCGTAAATGCCTTCCCAAGCGTTGGGGGATACGCTGACCGGCCAGTCCGAGCCTCCGGCGATGCGGGCGCCGGTGTCGAGCAGGGACCGGTTGGGCTGCATCTTTGAGGCCCTGTCGGCGGGAAGTACTGTGGCGATGGCTTCGGAGATGACTCCGGGAAACCACAGGGAGGGGGAGATGTCGGCGGTGACGTCCAGCTCGGCGAAACGTTCGATGTCCTGGTCGTGGACGAACTGGCCGTGAGCGATGTGGTATTTCGGTTCCGTATAGCCGGCACGCCGGACTTTACCTACGGTATCCAGCACGAGCCGGACCGACGCGTCTCCGGTGCAGTGGATTTTGGCGGAGATGCCGCGTTCAGCCGTGCTCATCAGCCACCGCTCGAGTTCCGCCGGGGGCATGGTGGTGCCACCGCAGTGACACTCGGGGAAGCCGACGCCTGAAAGGTAGGGCTCGATGAAGGCGGCCGTTCCTGCCGGGGGTACGCCGTCCAGGAAGATCTTGATGAAATCCGGGCGGTGGTGTTCGGACCGCAACCCGTCCCGGTGCTCAATGATGCCCTCGCCCAGCGGATTGGTGCCGAAGATGAAGTCGTTGGCCTGCATGGAGGTAACCACCCAGGCGTGCAGGTTCCCGGCGTCGTCGAGTTCCTTCAGTGCCTGCATTAGCTGGAGGGAGGCGGCGGCGTCCTGGAATCCTGTCACCCCGTAGGAGTGGAGAATCTCGATTCCGCGCGCTGCCGCTCGCGCCAGAACCTTTGTTGACGTTGGCCGTAGCCGGGTCAAGGTCTGTTCCACCAAGACGCCTCCGGCCTCGATCAGGACACCCGTGACGCGGCCTGATGCGTCCCGCATGATTTGACCGCCTTCGGGGTCGGGTGTGCCATCGCTGATGCCGGCCAGTTCCAGCGCACGGGAGTTAGCCCACCGGTTGTGCTTGCTGTCATCCTTCAGCAGCGCCGGCCGTCCACCCGTGGCGGCATCAAAGCGGGCAAGAGCGCTTGCGGAGTTCAATTCGGCCAGGAGCCCCGAACCCCAGCTTCCGCCGACCACCCACTCATCCTGCGCCAGACGTTTTGTCTGGTCCGCGACGGCGCTCAGCAGCTCATCGAGTGTCCTGGTGGGCGGCTCGTTCAGTTCGAACAAGTCCATTTGGCCAGCAATCATGTGGTGGTTGTGCACATCCAGCAGGCCCGGCATCACGTAGCCACCGCCAAGGTCGATGACGGTAGTCCCCGGACCGGCGCTGGCCTCAGCGGCCGCACCAAAGGAGTGCACCTTGCCGGTCTTGACCGCCAGTGAGGCCACACGCGAATGTGCATGGTCCAGTGTGTCGATAACCCCGTTGATCAAAAGAAGATCAGCCTGGTTGTTCATAGCATCAGTCCCTAACGCTGAGTTGATGGCACAACACTAGGGTGTGGGGAGTTCCTTGACGTTGACTCTCCGTGCACAGCTCTTGCAGATTCCTGCAAGCCAATCCTGAGAGATGGCTCACCACCGTCCTAACCCCTGACGTGGCACCACCAACGACCCGAAAACCTGCAATCAAGCTGCTAAACCGTCATTTCGAACGGAAAATCACAAGCCCTTGGTCCACCTAGCGACGTCAGGTTGGGGTGTACCCCAATTTATCAAGGGTCGAAGTCTCGTCTGGCAAGCAGCCGCTTGCAAGACGGCGAGGTGCGGCCATGGCCGCTTCTGGAACTACGGAGCGCCGATAGCCGTGAGTGCTCCGCCGGTAACTGTGGTGTTCGGGCGTTCCCGGGTAACTTGGTGCAGCAAGTATTCGGCGAGAAATCTGGCCACAAAGCTGCCAGCGAGGAGTCTGGGGGATAGGGATTATGGCCCGTGAAGTCCAGCCGAAGGGGTTGGAAGGCCAAAGGCTTGCAGACCGCAGGCTGTCCGAAAGAATCCCGCCTGCCGGTCTGTACGCGAAGAGCAACTGATCGAGCCTCAATGCTAAGCACACTTAGTAATGGTGTCGAGAGGCAATCCGAAAAAGGTGGATCGAAGAGGTAGTGCGCTGATGTGTCGAGGCTCGGCCCCATCGTGGCACGGGCCGCCGCCGCGAGTAACGCGCTGGCCAGGGGAGGGCGTCACGTCAGCTGAGCTTGGCGCAGGTACTGGTACACCGTTTCTCGGCTGATGCCGTAGTCGTTGGCGAGGGCGGATTTGGGGATTCCGTTGGCCGCTCGCTGCACCAGCTCGGCCGCCCGTTCCGGGGTGAGGGTCTTTTTCCGACCTTTGTAGGCGCCGCGCTGCTTGGCTAGGTCGATCCCTTGGCGCTGCCGTTCTTTGGATTAGGGAGCGCTCGAACTCGGCGAAGGCACCCATCACGGAGCATGAGGTTGGCCATGGGGAGTCCTCCCCGGTGAAGACCAGCTGCTCCTTGACGAACTCCACCCGCACGCCCTCGCGGGTGAGGTTTTGGACTAAGGCACGCGGGTCGTGCTCACTCGCAGGTACCGATCGGCTGTCCAAAAGGAAATGCCGGTGTCATCCGCGGAATGCTCTGCGGATGACACCGGCATTTCGGCCTTCGAGCCCAACGACGCCTAGTTTACGCGGGCCCTGTCAGGTGTGCTCTCAGAGCTGAGAGAGTCTGACTGCTGCTCCGCTTCGAGGCGGCCGCGGACGCGCTTGACGGTTTCCGGAGCCATGATCGCCGAGGCGACTGTGATGACGCCGATGATGCTGAAGTACAGGATCACCCAGCCCGGTTCGCCGTTGCCCGCGTTGAGCAGGGCCACCGCGACCAGCGGTGCGATGCCGCCGGCCAGAACGGATCCGAACTGGTAACCCATGGAGGCGCCGCTGTAGCGGAGCTTCGTGGAAAACAGTTCACTGAAGAATGCGGCTTGGGGGCCGTACATCGAGTTATGGAAGACCGCGAGGCCGATGATGATGGCCAGGGTTGCCAGCAGGGCGCTTCCGGTGTCGGTCATGACGAAGTAGAGCGGGAAGAACAGCAGACCGCCGATGGAGCCGAACAGGTACAGCGGCTTCCGGCCGATACGGTCCGACAATGCAGCCCACAGCGGCACCGCGATGACGCCGATGGCGGAGGCAATCAGCACGGACATAGAGCCCTGGTTCGCACGCTCGGCACCGAACGTCCGCATGATGTAGACAACCGAGAAGGTGGTGTACAGGTAGAAGGCCGAGTTCTCAGCGAGGCGCATGCCGACGACCAGCCAGACGCCCTTGGTTTCCTTCTTGAGGGCTTCGCCGAGCGGGTTGTGGGCCGTTTGCTTCTTGGCTACGAGGTCCTTGAAGTCCTCGGAGTCCTCGAGCTTCGCCCGGACCACCAGGCCCACGACGATCAGCAGGACGCTGAGCAGGAAGGGAACGCGCCAGGCCCAGGCGTCGAAGACGTCGGCAGGAACTGCAGCCTTCACGGCCAGCACTGAGGCGTTGGCGAACAGCATGCCGGCCGGGACGCCCATCTGGGTGAAGCTGCCGAAGAATCCGCGGCGTCCTTCCGGGGCGTGTTCCGTGGAGATGATGGCGGCGCCTGCCCATTCGGCGCCAGCACCGAAGCCCTGCATAAGCCGCAGGACGGTGAGCAGGATGGGGGCCCAGACACCGATCTGCGCGTACGTCGGCAGAAGGCCCATGGCCAGGGTGGCGAAACCCATCAGGAGCAGCGAGAGGACGAGCATCGGCTTGCGCCCGATCTTGTCCCCGTAGTGGCCGGCGAACATGCCGCCGAAGGGCCGGGCAACGAAGCCGACGGCGTAGGTCAGGAATGCCAGTAGGAGACCCGTAGCGGGGTCCTGGTCCGGGAAATACAGCCGGCTGAAAACGCCGGTTGCCGCGAGGAGCCCGAAGATGTAGTAGTCGTACCACTCGATGGTGGTACCGGCGAAGCTGGCGAGGGATACCCGCCACGGCACGCGGCTTGAGTTTCGCGTTTCTACTGCAGAGATCGTCATTGATTTTGTCTTTCGAAGGTCAGGCGGAGATTGAGGGATACGTGGGTGTCAGCCGTCGGGCGAGTCACCAGTCGAGGGCGATGTATTTGGTTTCGGTGAAGTCCAGCAGGCCCTGGTGGGCGCCTTCACGGCCGAGGCCGCTTTGTTTCACGCCGCCGAACGGCGCTGCCGGGTCTGAGACGAGCCCACGGTTGAGGGCTACCATTCCGCTTTCGATGCGTTCGGATACCCGCAGCCCGCGGCGGAGGTCCTCGGTGAAGACATACGCGGCGAGACCATACTCGGAGTCGTTGGCGGCGGCGATGACTTCGTCTTCGGTATCGAACCCGATGACCGATGCCACGGGTCCGAAGATTTCCTCGCTGACCATGCGCGCGTGCATTGGCACGTTGGTCACCACGGTGGGCGGGTAGTAGTAGCCGTTCCCTTCCGGCAGTTGCCCGCCGGTGAGCAGGCGCGCACCCTGGTCGAGGGCATCGCGTACCAGGGCATCGACTTTCAGGACACTTGCCTCGTCCACCAGCGGGCCCACTTCGGTGGACGGATCTGTGCCGGGCCCGACTGTCAGGGCTGACATGCGGCCCGCCAAGCGGCTTGCGAACTCCGCCTGGATTCCGCGCTGGACGTAGATCCTGTTGGCCGCCGTGCAGGCCTGGCCACCGTTGCGCATCTTGGCTATCATGACGCCGTCAATGGCCTTGTCGAGGTCAGCGTCATCGAACACCAGGAAGGGAGCGTTGCCGCCCAGTTCCATGGAGCACTTGAGGACGTTATCCGCGGCCTGGCGCAGCAGGTGGCGTCCGACGCCGGTGGAACCGGTGAACGACAGCTTGCGGACGCGTGGGTCGGCGAGGATGGGCGACATGACGTCGCCCGTCTTGCTTGTGGTGACCACGTTGACGACACCGGCGGGGACACCTGCGTCGACCATGAGCTGGGCGATGGCCAGTGACGTCAGGGGAGTGAGGGTGGCTGGCTTGAGTACGGCGGTGCAGCCCGCGGCAAGCGCCGGTGCCAGCTTGCGGGTTGCCATGGCGGCGGGGAAGTTCCAGGGGGTGATCAGGACGCAGACACCGATGGGCTGGTGCTGGACAAGGATGCGGTTCGCGCCGGACGGCGAGATGGAAACGTCGCCGATGATCCGGACCGCCTCTTCCGCATACCAGCGGAAAAACTCGGCCGCGTACGCCACCTCACCGCGGGCATCCGGCAGTGCCTTGCCGTTCTCGAGGGAGATGAGGTGGGCAAGCTGTTCGCTGCGTTCGATCATCAGGTCAAAACAGCGGCTGAGTATTTCGGCGCGGCGCCGGGGTGGCGTCGCTGCCCAGTCGGGAAAGGCCACTGCGGCGGCATCGACGGCTGCAAGACCGTCCTCGACGTCGGCGTCCGCTATAGCCGTGATTACCGTCCCATCGGAGGGATTGATGACGTCGACCGTGCGGCCGCCGGCGGCGTCCCGCCAGCCTCCGGCGATGAGCAGCTGGCGGGGGACCGCCAGCTCGTCGATGTCGAGCGGTTCCTGGGCGGAGAGAAGTGTCATTGTGATCCTCAGTTCTTGATCAAGTGATGATGCGTCAGCGAAGTGTCTTAGCGAATAGTGCGGTCGCCGGCGTAGGCGGCGTTCACGATGGACGTGACGGACTCAAGGTCGAGCGGCACCGGGTTGTTGTCGATGAGCCGCTTGGAGTTCAGCGACAGCCTGGCAATCTGGCCAAGGTCGCCCTCCTGCACTCCGAGGTCCTGAAGCGTCGCGGGCAGTTCGATGGCGGCGATGACTTCGTCAATGGCCTCCACGCCGCTGATCGCAGCGCTGCGGACGTCCAAGCCCTTGATGTCGCGTCCCAGCGCTTCGGCAACCTGCGCCAGCTGCGGTTCAATGGCGCTGAAGTTGTGGCGGACGACGTAGGGGAGCAGCAGGCCTACGCCCACGCCATGCGGAGTGTGCGTCAACGCGCCGACGGGATACTGGATGGCGTGCGCCGCCGCCGTCCCGGCGTTGCTGAGCACAATGCCACCGTAGAGCGCGGCCAGCATCATGTCGGCCCGGGCATCGGTGTTGCCCGGATCCTTGTAGGCGGTAGCCAGGCTCCGGCCCACGAGCCGGATCCCGTCCAGTGCCAGGGAGTCCGTCAGGACATTCTTGCCCACGAACACGCGCTCGTTGGCGAGCGTGCGGGTCGGTTCCCGGGTGATGGCGGTGAATGACTCGACCAGGTGGACGAAAGTGTCCGCGCCGGTGGCCGCCGTTAGCGGCGGCGGGCAGGTGTAGGTCAGTTCGGGGTCGCACACGGAGGCGAATGGGATGATGTGGGGGCTCGAGATACCCATCTTCATGCCGAGCCCGGGGTCGGAAACCACGGCAATGGCTGTCGCTTCGGACCCCGTGCCCGCCGTGGTGGGCAGGGCGATGACGGGCTTGACAGGGCCGGGTACGGCGAATTCGCCATAGTAGTCGCTGGGTTGGCCGCCGTGGGTCAGAAGCACCGAGACCACTTTGGCCATGTCCATGCAGCTGCCGCCACCAAAGCCGATGACGACGTCGATGTCCTGGCCCTTGAGCTCTTCGACGCAGGCAATGATGCCCGGGGTGGGCAGCTCGGCCTGGGTTTCCCCGTAGACCCGGACGGACAGCTTTCGGCTCTCAAGGCTCGTGACCAGGGTTTGCAGCTCGTCCGAGGCTGCAAGCCGGGGGTCCGTACATATGAGGACGCTGTCACCGAGCTCTGCTGCGATATCGGCGATGGCAAAACGCTGCTGGGCCCCTACCACGATATTCCGCGGCAACCGCAGGACGCCGAAGGTTGCGGGACGGATGCCCGCTGCATGCGCACACGACATTGTGACTGACTCCTAAAGATGGGGATCTCGGGCTACCTGAAAGGTGCCTGAGATCTCATCGTTCCAGAGCTGTGCGAGGTGGCCTATGGATGTTTTTGCCACATTCGTGGTGGGAACATGTTCGTCTGGACCACACCCATGCATGTCTGGGTCAGTGGTCGTGTCCGCCGATACCGGCGGACTGCAGGCGCCAGAGCCGCAGGGCCACGTGGATGTCCAGGGACCGGCCTCCCCTTCGCCAGCCAGCGCCGAGGACAGTATCGATGCGCTCCAGCCGCTGGCGTAGCGTGTTGGGATGAACGTGCAGGGCAGCCGCCGCAGCCGTGCCGGACGCGTCGTTCTCCAGGAAGGTCCAGGCGGTGAGAACGAGCTGCGTTCCACGGCGGCTGTCATAGTCGAGCAGGGGTCCGAGCTGGGCCGCCAGCAGTTGCGTGGCAAAGGGGCTGTCCATGGCGCCCAGCAGCATCCCGGCTGTGCCCAGGGCAGCCTGGTCGGCGGCCTCGCCCTTCCGGGACAGCGCTTGCAGTGCGCTCAGCACGGCATGAGCCTCGGCGTGGGCGCTCGCCAGTCGGGAAAATCCTGTCACTGCCTGTGACGAGCCCACGGTGGCCTCCATGCGCTGGTTCTTCAGGGCAGCGACGATCGACTGCCCGTTGTCCTGGCCCCCGTCCCCGCTTGGACTACTGCCATGGAGGGTCGGTGGCTCGATGACGCACAGATGCGATTCGTGGAGGGCAGTGATCCCGGCGTGGTCCTGGGAATGCCGTTTCAGCACTGCCAAGGCCCTTTGACGCTGGTCCTCCCGAACGCCCACCACCCTGACCACCAGCGGGATGTTGTCTGCGAGACCGAATCTCCCGGCCCGCCGCTTCAGTGCTTCCGTATACTCAGAGCGCGGATTCAGGAGTTCGTCTATGAGTTCGAGCTGCAGCCGGTACTGCGCGTCTTGGAAAGTCCTTTCAAAGAGCAACGCCGCACTGAGGACCAGGGCGCTACGCTCCAGCACTGCAAGCCGGTCCTGGCTGATGTGGCCGGCAACGATCAGCGAGGCCAGGTGCTGGTCGCCGGCGACCGCGGACATAACGGTGTACTCCCGGTCGTTTACCGTGAAAGGGATGGGCAGCGTCCGCGCGGCGGAGAGCTCCGCGGCGCTTAACGCAGCGGGATGGCCGAAGTCCGGGTTTGCGCCGAGCCCTGCCACGGTCTCACCCATAGGCGAAACCACGAACACTTCGCTGTCCATGGACCCGGCCAAAAGCAGCATGAGGTTGGGCAGGCTGTTGGCAGACGCCAGGGTTTCCATCAACCGCTG
This sequence comes from Arthrobacter sp. Soil_N43, assembly GCF_057655195.1. Classification (NCBI taxonomy): domain Bacteria; kingdom Bacillati; phylum Actinomycetota; class Actinomycetes; order Micrococcales; family Micrococcaceae; genus Arthrobacter; species Arthrobacter sp. Soil_N43. The sequence continues at coordinate 6,943 of NZ_JBDGML010000071.1, read as the reverse complement.
ATCGAGGGAAGAAAGCTCCTCCAACGCCTTCACATGGGCAAGATTCTGCCGCTGCGCCTGATCCAGCCGGGCCAGGGCATCGGCCATTTCGGTGAAGTGACGTGCGTTCTCGAGCGCAACAGCGGCGTGGGTGCCGATGGATTCCATGAGCGCGACGTCGTCGCTGCTGAAGTTGTGCGCGTGCCGGTCCGCAACGAGGAGCGCCCCGATGACCCTGCCTTCGGCCCTCAAGGGAACGCCCATGATGGCCTTGACGCCTTCTGCCGCGACCGCCGCATCACTCGACTCGAGGTGAGATTTGCTCTGGTCACTCAGGTAGTCCGCAGATTGGGAAGGAGCTTCACCGGTGGCTACGGCACCGAGGACGCCCTCGCCCAGGGGCATGCGGATATTCCGGAACAGGGCCGTTGCGGCACCGTCAGTCACCCGGATATACGATTCCCCGGAAGCGTAATCATTGAGGCTCAGATACGCGATGTCGCTGCCGATGAGCGAGCGGGTTCTGCGGACGATCGCTTTCAGAACGGCCTCAACATCACGAATGCCGGTGAGGTCCGTGGCCGTGTCGTACAGGACCCGGAGCAGCCCCTCCCGCCGGCTGGCCTCCCGGAGCCTGGCATTGAGGCTGCGGGCCGCTGCTGCCGTCGCCGGATCGAGCAGGTTCTCCGCCTCCATGGCTGCCAGTTGCGTTTCCAAACCCTCAGCAGACACGCCCTCACCAAGGAGAGCCAAAAGCCGACCCAGCGTCGTCCCCTCCGGAGGAGGAACGGCACCGGTGTGGACCGGCGGACTCTCTTGGGCATCCATACGGGCCATGGTAGCGGCCAACGCCCTCCGAACCTTGGGGAACCCGCACCCGGTACCGGCGTGAGGCGAGGGTCTGTACCCACAGTGCGAGTACTTGCGCGATCGAGACTCTAACACGTGACGCCCGGACAGCAAGGGCACGCCCCTTCTCCGTCCCAACTGGAGTTTGTACGGGCAGACCTCCTGGACATCCCCGTCGTGAACCGGATGCTGGCTGAGGAGTTCTGACTTCCGAAATCTGGGGAGAAAACGCCGCGAACTGGAGGCAGGACACAGCCCCTTTTGCTGGCACTTCCAGTCGAGGGTTGGAGGCGCCGATGGCTGGACAGCGGATCGGGTACGTGCGGGTTAGTTCGCTGGACCACGACGCGAAACGTCAGCTCGATGGCCAGGTCCTGGACCGGGAAGGGGACACCGTTGTCGTGCACAGCATGGACCGTCTCTGCCGCAATCTCGATGACCTGCGGATTCCCCCATGGCCAACCCCATGCTCTCCGTCATGGGTGCCTTCGCCGAATTCGAACGCTCCCTCATCAGGGAACGCCAGAGGGAAGCATCGCCCTGGCCAAGCAGCGCGGCGCCTATAAGGGGCGGAAAAGACCCTAACGCCGGAACGGGCGGATGAGCTGGTCCTGCGCGCCGGCCGTGGGGTCCCGGAAGCGGTCCTTGCCCGTGATTACGGGATCAGCGGGAGACGGTCTACCAGTACCTGCGCCACGCCTCGCTGGAGTGACCGCGCTCCCTGCATGCGCCGTTGCTGTGGCAATGACCAGAAACTGCGTTAGCTGGCTGGTGCTGCGAATTCACGGATGGTGATTCCGGAGAAGTCCGCGGCGCCGCCGTCGGTGTACAACGAGATCCCGGTGTCGCCGTCTGCGAAGTGCACCTGCTGCGAGAGCACGGTGTGCCCGGCATTGACGAATACTTCGACGCTCTGTTTGTCGACGAAAATACGCAGGTGCACTGAGCGTGCGGCGGCATCGATTGGCGCTGCCGCACGGGTGTACGGCGCGAGCGCGAAGCCGCCCTGGTCCGAAGGTGCGCGGTCGACATACACCTCGCCGCCGTACTTGCCGATGTTCGTGTGGCGCGTGCCGTTGGTCGAGCGACCCACCGACACCCCGACGTTCGCGGCGGCATCCCACGAGATGTCGAGTTCGAGCTCGTAGGCGCTGCCACTCCACGGCAGTACGGCGCTGCCGTTCACGGTGCGATCGGGCAGGATGGTTGTCGAGCTGACGTAATTAGAGAGCGCCCCAATTGGTGTGCTGAGCAGGCTATACCAGCCTCCTGGCTGGCCCTCCAGGCGCAGCTCCCGCACGATCGAGTTCTGACCGTTGTACCCATCGGATGCATCGGTGGGAACATCACGGGCGGCGTACTTCCAGTTATTCATCCAGGCGACCGCGTACCGTCGCTCGTCCGGCGCGTCGACCGCCGGCCAGGTCACCGCCCCGTACCAGTCCCAGCCCCAATCGAGCCACTGGGGGTCAAGGTTGTCAGCGATGAATTGCTCGCCATCCCAGATGCCGGTCCAGTATGCGTAGGTCATCGGCAGGCCGACGCTGTAGGCGTCCATGCTTGCGCCGAGCACCCAGTGCGGCGTGCCGTCATTGGCGGTCATTTGGAAAAGGTCGGGGCACTCGATCCCGCCCAGCGCGTGATTCGGGTAGTCGAAGTTGCGCTTCAGCTGCCAGTCGCGCAAATTCTGCGAGGTGTAAAAGGCTGCGTAGCGGGCCCGGCCGATGACGCACACCCATTCGCTGCGTGCCGCATCCCAGTGGACCTTGGGATCGCGACACCATTCCGCGTTCTCGATCTCTGCCGGTGTCGTCGCGGTCCTTCCGTCGGTGTTGACGATCACCGGATCGGGGAGTGCCGTAAAGGTGTACCCACCGTCGGTGGACCAGTACAGGTACTGCTCCTGGTACCTGCGGATGTTGTCGGTGGGCTGCGTTGCAAGCGCCACGATGGCACCTGCGCCGAAGCCTGCAGTGTTTGCACTGTCCACGACCGCCGAGCCCGACCACACGGGAAAGTTTGGCTGGAGCGGCAGTGCGACTCCGTGATGGGTGAAGGCCACGCCATCGGCGGTTGTCGCGTGGTCCCATCCGCCCGGGCCGTTGTTCTGCTCGGAGTGCAGGTAGTACAGGTGGTAGGCGCCGTTGGCATACACAGGGCGCTGCGGGTCGCACAGCCAGCCGGACGGCGGGGTCATATGGTATACGGCGCGCAGTGATCCCTGGCCGTGGGCGGCTGTGAAGGGTATGGCGCTATTCATGAACAGGGCGAGTGCTCCTGCTCCGGTGCCTTGCATGACGCGGCGGCGCGAAATGTCAGATCTCATGGTTGTTTCCCCTCAGGCGCTGGTAGCTGTCGGCATCGGCTTTGATGTCCGCTTGCTTAAGCGTTTTATCAACCCAAAGATAGACGTCCGCGTCAGCGCGATCAAGCGTTTAAGCAGATCTCTCGGATCTTTCTTTTCCAGCCCCTTGGCATCAACTAATTAAGCGTTGCGGATGCCAAATATCGGGGGGACACTGGGAAAAACTGCGAGAGGAGCATCTGCAATGCGCAAGAGAACGTGGATTATCGGAGCCGCAGTGGCAGTGCTGGCGCTCGGCGGCGCAACCGTTGCGGCGGCATCCGTTAACCCCTTCGACAGTGAGGGAACCGCGGACGGAGGCACGCAGAGCCCGCTGATCCAGGCTGACCGTGACAAGGCAGTCCAGGCCGCCATGGCCAAGGTGGGCCAGGGCACGGTGACGGAAGTTGAGCGGGACGAGAACCCGAACTCCGCCTACGAAGTCGAGCTGCGGCTTGCCAACGGTTCGGAAGTCGAAGTCGCAGTCGGCAAGGACTTCCAGGTCCTGAGCCAGAGCCCCGACGACTGACGGGCGCTGGCCGCCGCTCGCGTCAAGAGGTCGGGCCAAGAGCCCGACCGGGCTAGCTGGCCCTGACCGGCTTAGCCAGCCATTCTCCGGATTTCATCGTCGCTGCGACGTCCAGATCCTCATTAAGCACCACCAGATCCGCCCGCCAGCCAGGCTCGAGGCGGCCGACGTCCGCCAGCCCCAGCATGTCCGCCGGATTCTGGGTGGCCGCCCGGACCGCGTCCGCCAGCGGAATGCCCGCCTGCCTGACCGCGTGCCGCACGGCCGCGTCCAGGGTCAGGACGCTGCCGGCGATGGCGCCGTTGCTGGCCAGGCGCGCCTCGCCGCCAGCCACCCGGACTTCCAGGCCGCCCAGCTGATATGTTCCCTCGCTGGCGCACGCGGCAGCCATCGCATCGGTCACGAACACAGCCCGGGCGGGGCTCCCCGCGATGAAGCGCACCAGCGACGGGTGCAGGTGCACGCCGTCGGCGATCACCTCGGCGAAGACGTCCGGGTCCTCCAGCAGCGCCAGGGCGGGCCCGGGTTCCCGGTGGTGCAAGGGGCGCATGGCGTTGAACACGTGCGTCCCCACTGTGGCCCCCGCGGCAATCGCCTCGCGGGCCAGGTCGTAGCCGGCGCCGGTATGGCCGATGGCGGCGACCGCGCCGTAGCCGGTGATCTGCCGGATGGCCGCAAGCCCGCCGTCAAGTTCCGGGGCGATCGTGACCATTTTTACCGCCCCCCGGCCCGCCAGCATCAGCCGGTCGATGCTGGCGGGATCGGGCAGCCGCAGCAGCTCCTTGGTGTGTGCGCCGCGGTGGGACGGGCTGAGCCAAGGTCCTTCCAGATGGATCCCGGTCAGCACGCCGGCCTCGACCAGGCCGGCCAATGCCTCCACCGCGGCTTCAAGATCTTCCAAGGGCGCGGTGACCAGGCTGGCCATGAGCGTAGTGGTGCCGTGCTCCAGATGCACGGCGGCGATCCTGGCCGCGGCCTCTGCCGTATCCGCGTCGTTGAAGCTGAAGCCGCCGCCCCCGTGGATGTGGGCGTCGATGAAGCCCGGCGCCAACGTCCCCTCCGGAAAGCTGACGTCAGGGTCCCGCGGAGGGGCCCCGGCACCCACGGCGCTGACCTGGGATGACCGGGTCTCCACCCAGCCAGGCTCCAGGACAGCGCCGGGCGTGATGACGCGGGCGGCGGAAATGAGCGTCGTACTCACCAGGTTTCCGTGATCTTGCGCAGGCCACGGGGCGCATCGGGATCGCGGTGGCGGGCGGCGGCCATGGCGTGGGCGAGGCGCTGCAGGGGCAGGATCTCAAGGATCGGCGCGAGCTGCTCAGGAACCTGCGGCAGGGGCACCGCATGGTTCAGCGGCCGGGCTAAGGCGGGGTCGCCCACCAGGCAAACGTCCGCGCCGCGCTCCGCCAGCCTTTCCAGCACGGGCTGCAGGGCCCGGCCGCCGGCACCCTGCGATGCAATGGCGATGACGGGCCGGTCTTCGTCAATCATGGCGAACGGTCCGTGCAGGAGGTCTGCCCCCGAGAACGCATGGGCGGCCAGGTAGGACGTCTCCATCAGTTTCAAAGCAGCCTCTCGTGCCGAGGGGTAGGAGAAACCTCGCCCGGTGGTGATGATGTGGTTCACGAACCGGTAGCGGTTCGCAACCTCCAGTATCTCCGGCCGGGCCAGGACATCCGCCGCGTGACGCGGCAGGACCGATGCGTCGGTGCCGTCGCCGCCGGCCCAGGCGTCGATGAGCAGCCACAGCGCGAGCAGCTGGGACGTGTAGCTCTTCGTGGCGGCGACGGCGCGTTCCGGTCCCGCCAGGATGTCCACATGGTGCCGGGCGGCCGCGGCCAGCGGCGATGACGGAGCATTGGTCACCGCAACGGTGACGGCGCCGGCCCGGGCTGCCGCCGCGGTGGAGTCCACCAGGTCCGGGGATCCGCCCGACTGGCTGACCGCCAGCCAGAGGACTCCGTTCATCCTGGGTTCCGCGCCGTAGACGGTAAGGCTCGACGGCGACGCCAGCCCCGCGGGCAGCCCGAGGACCGTCTCGATGAGGTACTTCGCGTACAGGGCGGCGTGGTCGCTGGTGCCACGGGCCGCCAGCAGGACATAGCGGATGTCCGAGCCGCGGAGCTCAGCGGCCAGGCGCCGGATTGCGGCCTGCCCCTGGCCCAGCTGCCGGGCGAGTGCCTCGGGCTGCTCAAGGATTTCGGCGGCCATCAGCGATCCCGGCAGCTCGGTGGCCGTGGCGGTGGCACTGGCGAGGGGTGTGGGGGTGTTCAGCGGGGTGGTCATGTGTCTCCTTGGGGCGTGATGCTTGGCGGAATGAGCGGAATGAGCGGAATGGCTGGAATGAGGCCGGAAGCCGGTTAGGCCGGGAACGGAACGGGCCGCTGCGGGTGGTGCGATGCTGGTTGGGTGGAGGGTGCGGCCATGTCGCGGGCCAGCTTCACCGCGCCCCAGGCGGGATCCCGGTCCAGCACCCGGACGTCCGTCAGGCCACGTGCTGCCAGCAGTTCGCTGACGCGGCGCGCCAGCCCGGGTTGGTTGACGAGCATCCCGCCGGCCAGCAGGACGGGCGGAGCTGTGGTTCCCGAAGCAGTGGTCCCCGGAGCAGCCGCCTTGGGAAGCGTGCCCAGCCGGTGGTTGACCGCGGCGGCCAAGGATGCCAGCTGCTGCGCGGCGTCCTCGGCGATCGCGAGGCTGGCGGCGTCTCCCCGGGCTGCTTGGCCGAACACCGTTCCGGCCAGGCTGGCCCAATAGCGCCGTTCCGGGTTGCTGTAGAAGACGTCCAGGAGTTCCGGCGGTTTGGAGACCCCGGTCCGTTCCAGGATGCCCGCGGACAACGGCCCGGGGTCCACGCCGCGGTCGTATTCGGCGAGGGCGTTGCATACTGCGCTGCGGGTGATGGCGTAGCCGCTGCCTTCGTCACCCAGCAGGTAGCCCCAGCCGCCGGCCCTGGCTTCGCGGCCGTCCGGTCCCAGTGCCCAGGCCACGGAGCCGGTGCCCGAGATGAGGACGGTGCCGGTCTCCAGACCGCCGGCGGCGAGGATGATGCGCGTGTCGTGGACTACCTGGATCAGGGCTCCGGGGAAGGTCCGTGACAGCAGGCCGGCGAGCCGTTCCCTGCTGTCCGGGGTGTCCGCCCCTGCCGCCCCGGCGCAGACCGCCTGGATCCCGTGGCCCGCCCCGTCGCGGGTCCCCAGCCGCGCGGCGAGGTCGGCCAGGGCGGCGGCCGCCGCCTCCTCACC
>NZ_JBDGML010000070.1:0-61016 GCF_057655195.1 Arthrobacter sp. Soil_N43 | reverse complement strand
CCCAGAGGCGGGTGCGCGGCTGCTGCGGCGGGCGTCGACCTACCGCGCCGCCGTCGTCACCTGGCTTCCTGCGCGGTGCGGGCAAGCAGGCAGAACTCGTTGCCTTCGGGATCACTGAGAACAACCCATGTTGCGTCGGACCCCTGGCCCACGTCCGTGTGCCGCGCGCCCAGGCCCAGCAGCCGCTCAAGCTCGTCGGCTGTCGATGTGCCGTCGGCGCGGAGGTCGAGGTGCAGCCGGTTCTTGACGGACTTGCTCTCCGGCACTGGCACCACGTCGATGGTGGGCCACGCGCCGTCTGGCGGCCCGATGCTGATGACGCCGTCGTCCTCGTCGAGAACGTGCCAGCCGAGGACGTGGCACCAGAAGTCGGCCACCACGCGCGGCTGTACGGCGTCGATCACGACGGACGCTATTCGACTGGACATGGCACCATCCTAGGGCGGCGACCGGCAGCAACAGCGAACTTAGCCCCGCAGCACCCACGCGGCGTTGTCCGGCTGCAGCCAGCCGTCACGTTCCAACGGGACGGCGCTGGCCAGCACGGTCCCGGCCGGCAGCCGCACGGGCTCGGTTCCCATCGCGACGGCGACGAGGAACTTCGGGCTGCGCTCGCAGACCAGCAGGTTCCCGGCCTCCACGCGCCAGGTGCCGCCGTCGTCCGGGGTGAACACACCCTGTTCCCACAACCGCCGGCGGAGTCCGACGGCGGCCGTCACCAGTGCGAGCGTGGAACCGGGGTCCTGCTGCTGGGTTTCGACCGCGTGGGTGCCCCAGCCGGCGGGCTGCGGCAGCCACGGCGCGGCCGGAATCCCCGCCGGCGGGCTGACCCGCTCACCAGCGGAACCCAGCGTGAAGCCGTGGTTCAGTGCCGGGTCTTCGGTCCACGGCAGCGGGACGCGGGCTCCGTCGCGGGTGACCCCGCCACGAACCCACATCGGGTCCACGCGGGCCTCCACCGGGACATCGACTTCGGGCAGGCCGAGTTCCTGCCCCTGGTACAGGTACGCTGCGCCGGGCAGGCCGAGCAGCGCCAGCACCGCAGCCCGGGCACGCCGGGCGCCGAGAGCCCCGCCCCCAAACCGGGTCACCGAACGGACGATGTCGTGGTTCTCCAGCGCCCAGCTGGGCGCGGCGCCGTGGAGCCGGCGGGCGGCTTCCAGCTCGCTGCCCACCGCGGCCCAGGCTGCAGGGTCCCAGCCCAGCTTCACGAAGGCGAAGGCGAACGCCTGGTGCATCTCGTCGGCCCGGGTGTAGCGCGCGGCGCGGGCGGGTTCCAGATTGACCTCGCCCACCAGCAGCCGCTGCGGCTGGTACTTCTCGGCGAGGGCCCGCCAGCGGCGGTACACCTCGTGGACTTCCTCCTGGTCCGAGACCAGGGGGTTGGACCGGAGCCCGTCCACCACGGCGGTGGCGGACGGGGCGTCCGGCAGGCCGTCGGCCTTGAAGAGCGCATGCGCGACGTCGATCCGGAGGCCGTCCACGCCCCTGTCGAACCAGAAGCGGAGCACGTCTTCGAAGTAATCGCCGACGGCGGGATTCCGCCAGTTCCAGTCGGGCTGGCCTGCCGAGAACAGGTGCAGGTACCACTCCGTGTCCGTCTCCGTACTGTCGCTGTCCGAGTCCGGGTTCGCGCGGCTCCAGGCCCGGCCGCCGAACACGCTTTGCCAGTTGTTGGGTGGCAGGTCGCTGGGGGAGCCGGGGCTGGAACTGCGGCCCTCGACAAAGTGGAACAGTTCCCGTTCGGGCGAGCCGGGGCCCGCCGCGAGGGCCTGCTGGAACAGCGGGTGGGCCGAGGAGCAGTGGTTCGGGACGACGTCGAGCAGGATGCGCAGGCCCAGCGAGTGGGCGAGTTCCAGCAGCCGGTCGAACTCGTCCATGGTGCCGAAGAGGGGGTCCACGCCGCAGTAATCGCTCACGTCATAGCCCTGGTCCACCTGCGGGGAAGGCTGGAACGGCGTCATCCAGATGCCGTCCACGCCCAGTGAGGCGATGTACGGCAGCCTCGCGGTGAGCCCGGCGAGGTCGCCGACGCCGTCGCCGTTCCCGTCCGCGAAGGAGCGCGGATACACCTGGTAGATGACCGCGGACTCCCACCACCCGCCGTCGTGCGCTTGTTCGGAAGCCGGCGCGGAAGCGAGCGGCGCCGGGCTCAGCCCGTCAGCGCTCATTTGCCGGCCCCGGCGGTGAGGCCTTCCACGATCCGGCGCTGGAAGATCAGCACCATGATCACCAGCGGGACGGTGACGATCACGCCGGCCGCCATCTGCTCGCCGAACGGCGCCTGGAATTCGGTGGCGCCGGTGAACTTGGAGATGGCCACGGTGGCGGTCTGGATTGTGGGGTCGTTGATCATCGAGAGGGCGATGATGAACTCGTTCCAGCTGTGGATGAACGTCAGGATGGCGGTGGTGAACACGCCCGGCGCGGCCAGCGGAAGCAGCACCTTCCGGAAGGCCTGCCACTTGGTGCAGCCGTCGATCATCGCTGCTTCTTCGAGGTCGAACGGCAGCTGCTTCATGAACGTGGTCAGGTTCCAGACGGCGAGCGGAATGGCGAAGGACAGGTTGGGGATGATCATGGCCTGGTAGGTGTTGATCCAGCCGAGGTCCGTGAAGAACCGCAGGAGGGGCACCACCACCGAGATGCCGGGGAACATCGACGTCGCAATAATAACGCCGAGGATCACGGACTTGAACCGGAAATCCAGCCGGGAGATGGCGTAGGCGGCGAACACGCCCAGGATCAGGGCGGCCACGGTGGTCACGCCGGCCACGATCAGGCTGTTGAGCAGGGCCTGGCCGAACATGGTGGAGCCGTCGAACACCTTCACGTAGTTCTCGATGGAGAACGGCGCGGGCAGGAGGGTGTTGTCGAAGATGTCCGCGGTCCGGCGGAGGCTGGAGACGATCATCCAGTAGAACGGCGCCAGGCAGTAGGCGAAGATCAGCACCAGCCCGGCGTATACGGAGTAGGAGCGCCAGGCGCGCTTCTTCGGTGTGCGGGAGGCGTCCGACGGCGGGCGGTTGCCCCGCCGGCCGCTGTCACTGGAGAGGCTCCGGAGTTCGGTGATGGTCATCGGGTGGCCTCGGCCTTCTGTGAACAGGTTGCCTTGCGCTTCTTGCTGCCCAACTTTTTAGCTCCCGTGACGTCCGCGCCCAGCACCTTCACGAACACAATCGCGACGACGGCGACGTACAGGAACAGCACGACGGCGAACGCGGAGGCGGAGCCGTAGCGGAGCTGGTTGGATTCGTCCCACGCGAGCATCGAGAGGGTTTCCACGGATTCCTTGCCGGGGCCGATGAGGACGAACGGGAGGTCGAACATCCGCAGCGCGTCGAGCATGCGGAACAGCACGGCCACCAGGAGCGTGGGCTTGACCAGGGGGAGCGTGATGGAGCCGAGCTGGCGCCACCAGCCGGCGCCGTCGATCTTCGCGGCCTCGTACACTTCCTCGGGGATGATCTGCATGCCGGCCAGGACCAGCAGGCCGATGAACGGGGCGGTCTTCCACACCTCGGCGATGATCACGGCCAGCTTGGAGGCGGTGCCTTCGGCGGTCCAGAGGATCTCGCTGCCCAGCAGGCTGTTGGCGATGCCGTCAGACTGGAAGATCCAGCGCCACAGCAGGCCGGAGACGGCAGTGGGCACGGCCCACGGAACGAGGATGCTGGCGCGGAGGAAGGCCCGGCCGCGGAACGCCCGGTTCATGGCCAGCGCCAGGCACAGGCCCAGGACGGTTTCCAGGAACACCGTGGTGACGGTGAAGAACGTGGTGTTGCCGAAGGCGTTGAGGAAGCGGCGGCCGGATTCGCCGACGAACAGGTCCGCGTAGTTGGCCAGGCCCACGAAGGCCTCGCCCTCGGTGACGAACCCGTCCGCGTCCAGGCCGGACTCGGCGCTGAACAGCGACTGGTGGACAGCAGAGATTAGCGGGTAGACGATCACCAGCGCCAGGACCAGGAGGGTGGGGGAGAGCAGCATGGCGGCCATGCGGCCCTCGCCCGGCGTGCGGTTGCCCGCGTTCCGGATTGGCGGGTTCTTCCGGCCCTGCGGTGCCGGAGGTGCCGTAGCGGTAACTGTGGTTGTCATTTCGCGGTGATCTCTTCGAGCTTGGCCTGCATGTCCGCCAGGGCGGTGTCCGTGTCCTTCGCGCCGGTGAGGGCGGCGTAGGCCTCTTCCTGGATCGCCTTGGTGGTGGCGCCGTACTGGACCACCTTGGGGCGGGGCTGGGCGCTGCTCAGGGATTCGAGCAGGGTGGGGAAGAACGGGCGCTTGGCCACGATGGCCGGGTCTTCGTAGAGGGCGGAGTAGGCGGGAGCGCGGGAGCTGAGGGCCAGTCGCTTCTGGGCCTGTTCCTGGCTGGTGAAGAACTTGATGAACTCCAGGGCCGTGGCCTTGTTCGGGGTGAACGGGGAGACGGCCAGGTTGCGGCCGCCCAGGGTGGAGACGCCGGGGCCGCTGGTGCCGGGGATGGAGGTGATGCCGAACTTGCCGGCCACGGAGCTGGAGCCGTCCGTGGCGCTCAACGATGAGTAGAGGAACGGCCAGTTGCGCAGGAACACCACTTTGCCGTCCTGGAAGGCGCGGCGGCCCTGTTCCTCGAGGTAGGTGATGGCGTCGCTGGGGAAGAGGCCGTCCTTGAAGCCGTCCACCAGCTGCGAGAGGCCTTGCTTGGCTTCGGGGGTGTTGACCGTCGGTTTGCCGTCGGCGTCCACGATGCTGCCGCCGGCGGAGGCCACGGCTTCGGAGAAGTTGACGGTGAGGCCCTCATTCTTGTCGAACTGGCCGGCGTAGCAGGACATGCCCTTGGCTTCGGGGAGTGCCAGCACCTTCGCGCAGGCGGCCTTCATCTCGTCCCAGGTCTTGGGCGGGGCGGCCACGCCGGCGGCCTTGAGGAGGTCGGTGCGGTAGTAGAACAGCGCGCCGTCGGTGTAGTACGGGGCGGCGTAGAGGGTGTCCCGGTACTTCGCGGCGTTCACGGTGGCGGGGATCATTTGCTCTGTGGGGATGGCGCCCGCGGGGAGCGGGAGCACCCATTTGTTGGCCGCGAACTCGGAGTTCCACACGACGTCCAGGTTGAGCACGCTGAAGGTGTCCGACTTGATCTGCGCGTTCTGGACGAGCTGCTGGCGCTGCTGGTCGGCAGAGTCCGGAAGTTCGATGAAGGTGACCTTCTCCTCCGGGTGCGCGGCGTTCCACTCGTCGATGCTCTTCTGCGCGGCACCGGAGGCGTCGCGAGAGGAGACGTAGTTGATGGGGCCCTTGCCTTCGAACGCCGCGGCGGCGTTGGCTCCGGCCTTGGGTTCCGTGGGGGATCCGCCGCAGGCCGTGAGCGAAACGGCGGCGGCCGTCACGAGTGCGGTGGTGGTGAGAAGAGTCTGCCAGGTCCGGCGGCGCTGCCTCATGTGTTGCTCCTTCAGGGGTTCTGTCTGGTGTGTGGCACGTGGTTTTGGGCACGTTGGTTTTGGGCGTGGGGGAGTACGACGACGGCGGCACGCGTCAGTGCCGGCTGTTGCCGTGGGGTTGGGGTTGGGTTGTGTGTGGCTGGGGTTGGGGTGCCCGTTCGGCGGGGGCGCTAGCTCTGACAGGGCGGCGCTGTGGAGCCGCGTTCGATCAGCCGGTGCGGCATGATCTTCGGCCCGAGGTCGCGGGAGCGAAGCAGTTTCTTCACGGCCATCCGGCCCATCTCCTCGAGCGGCTGGGCCATGGTGCTCAGGGGCGGGTGGACGTGCAGGGCCGTGGAGGTGTTGTCAAAGCCGAGGACGGAGACGTCTTCCGGAACCCGTCGGCCGCGTTTCTGCAGTTCGTTCACCACGGCGGCGCCCATCTCGTCACTCATGGCGAAGATGGCGGTGAGATCCGGTTCCTGGTCCAGGAGTTCGTCCAGGCCGGGGGCGCCGCTTTCGTAGAAGAAGCTTCCGGCGGCGGTGACGGGAGTGCATTTGGCTTCGGCCATGGCGCGGAGGTAGCCGCGCGTGCGTGGCTGCGCCACATAAATGGACGCGGGGTCGCCGGTGAGCAGGCCGATGCGGCGGTGGCCGAGTTTCAGCAGGTGACGGGTTGCGTCGTAGGCTGCCTGCTCGTCGTCGATGGCCACACTGGGTGAGCCGGACTTGTCGCTGATGGCCACGGAGATGATGGGGATGTTCGGCCCCAGCAGCTGCCGTGTTTCGGGGGTGATGACGGCGGAGATGAGGATGACGCCGGCCGCCCGGTAGGTGCGGAGCGTCCTCAGGTAGCCGGCAATGTAGGCCGACTTGGCTCCGGTGCGCCCCAGCATCACGGCGTAACCGCGCTCCTGGGCCTCGGCTTCGACGCCCTGCATCACCTGGGAGGCGAGGGCGTCGGACACCATGGGGGCCAGCAGCCCGATCACGGAGGTCTGCCGGGTTTTCAGGCCGCGGGCCAGGTAGTCCGTTTCGTAGCTGAGGCTGCGGACCGCGTCCTCCACGCGCTCGCGGGTTTCGGCGGAGTAGCCCACCAGCCCGTTGACCACCCGCGAGACGGTGGCAGGAGATACGCCGGCGTGCCTGGCGACGTCCCTGATGGTTACCACTGTTTCTCCTCGCGGGGTGTTGCTGGTTCGGGTGCAGAACACGGGCACGCAAACGGTTTACGTAATCGGTTTCGTGATCTGCTGCACCAACACTAAACGGAGAGGAACGGGATTGTTGTACGTTTCGTAAACGGGGGATTCATAGCGATGGAGGCAGGGCCACCGGACCCCACCCGAATCATCCTTTGGCGTCAGCCGGGCCGCTATCAGTCGCCTCGTCCTCCGCAGGGAGTGCGGTATGGGCAGAATTCCCTGACGAGATCTGCCGCTTGACCTGCTCAAGCTCATCTTTGAGAAGGTCAACGGTGGCACGGTATTCTTCGAACTCCGCCGTTCGGCGCCGAGCCACCGAGTAACTGATGCCGGCGGCGAGAATGGCAAGCGGGAACGACACCAGCAGGGCCCAGCCGGACGCGGCAAGGAAGTCCAGCGCTACGGGAAGTGCCTGCTTGAATGCCAGGAACTCGTTCACCCCGCCGACCACTCCGTTCAGAGCGGAGTCCAGGGGGCCCAGAAACTGCCCCACGACAGGGGTCCCGGAGAACGACGGAGCGCTCAGCGGCGGTTCTCCCCCTGCGGACCAGCGCGAATCACTGAAATGGTTCAGGACGTAGATCGCTGCACCCGCGTTGAGGGCCGCGAAGAGCAGGACGGAACCAAGCGCAGTCCAATGGAGCCTGCGCGGACGCCAGACGCCGGCCACAAGCGCGAAGACTGTGGCGGCAACCCAAGAAAAGATGCGGAGTTCGTCGCGGCTCATGCCGCCCAGTAGATCCAAGGAATTCCCCGCCCCTTACAGTTGGAGCCCATGCTTGTCCCGTCCCAAGCGAGCCTATCCCAGTCACCCTCGGGCATGTCGCGGCAGTTGCGGGCGTCACCGGCTAGGCGTCCGAGATCTCCATGCCCCGGGCGCGTTTTCCGGGGAACGCCGTCCGGAGCTGTGCCCGGAACGTCAGCGGGCTGCGCCGGCTGACCGCGATGACCGAGAGCAGGCCGGTCAGCAGCACGATGATGCCGCCGGCGGCCACCGACCAGCGCGCGCCGAACTCCGTGCCGATCCACCCCATGAGCGGCGCTCCCACGGCGGTGCCGCCCTGCAGGACGGCAAGATAGAGGGCCAGCACACGCCCCCGGAACTGCGGCTCCACGGAGAGCTGGATGCTGGTGTTGCAGCTGTTCAGGAAGGTGATCGAGGCCAGGCCCACCGGTATCAGCACGGCGGCGTAGAGCCAGAACGACGGCGACACGCTGGCTACCAGCGTGAAGACCCCGAGTCCGAGGGCCCCGCCGAGCAGGAACCGCAGCCGGGGGCCGGTCCGGCGGGCCGCGAGCAGGGCGCCGGCCAGCGTCCCCACGGCCATGATGGAGCCCAGCAACCCGAATTCACCCGGCCCCATCCCGAACTCCGCGGTGGACATCAGCGCGTTGGTGATAGCGAAGTTCATGCCGAAGGCGCCGAGGACGCCCACCATGACCAGGATGAGCACCAGCTCCGGCCGCTGCCGCACGTAGCGGAGGCCCTCGGCCACCTGGTGCTTGCCGCGGGAGGCCCGTGTGGTGGGGGCCAGCTCGGAGGTGCGGATCCGGAACAGCGAGATGATGACGGCGGCGAAGCTGGCTGCGTTGAGCAGGAAGACCGGTCCGGTGCCTACCCAGGCGATGAGCAGACCGGCGATGGCCGGACCGGTGAGCCGGGCGGTGTTGAAGGAGGCGGAGTTCAGCGCGACCGCATTGGCCACCCCGTCCTGCCCCACGAGTTCGGAGACGAAGGCCTGGCGGGCCGGCGCGTCAATGGCGCTGGCCAGTCCAAGGCACAGGGCGGCCAGGTAGGCGTGCCACAGCTGGGCGTTGCCCGTCACCACCAGGAGCCCGATGGCCAGCCCGCACAGTCCCATCGCCAGCTGGGTCCACAGCAGGATCACGCGTTTGGAGTGCCGGTCGGCGAGCACCCCGCCGTAGGGGCCAAGCAGCAGCATCGGCAGGAACTGCAGGCCCGTGGTGATGCCGACGGCGGTGCCGGAGTGGTCGGTGAGGACGGTCAATACCAGCCAGTCCTGGGCGATCCGCTGCATCCAGGTGCCGATATTCGAGACGAGCGCCCCTCCCGCCCACACGCGGTAGTTTCGGTTCTCCAGCGCCCGGAACATGGCGCTCATTTGGCGGCCAGCTGCTGCATGATGTGGGCGGCGCGGCTGAGGGTCTGGCGGTCCTCGTCGCTGAGTCCGGCGACGCGTTGGGCCAGCCACGCCGTCCGTTGTTCGCGGGCCTCCGCCAGGACATCCTTCCCGGCAGGGGTGATTCCCACCTGGACCTGGCGGCCGTCTGCGGGGTGGGCTGTCCGGGTGACGAAGCCCTGCTCTGTGAGGGCGTTGACGATCCGGGTCATGGACGGTGCCTGCACGTGCTCGCGTTCGGCCAGCGCGCGGAGGGTCTGCGGGCCGTTGCCGTGCAGCTGCGCCAGTACCGTGTACTGGCCGGGGGTGATGACGTCCCCGGTTGCCTCCACGCGGAGCCTGCGCGAGGTGCGCATCACCGCAGTCCGCAGGTCGATGGCCAAACTGTCCGGCGTGATGCTGTCCTTGGGCTCCCGGTCCGTTGTCACTGTTTGTTGCGCCTCCTGAAAATTTAGTTAGCAATGCTAATTAGCTCTGCTAACCATTATGCTCCCGCCGCCTGCAGGCGGCAAGTGGGTGCCGCCGTCGGCTACTGACCGGGCGTGGTTGTACAACCGGAGGGCTCCGCCGCGCGCTATTTCCGTAGCCATGAATCGGTTCCATAATGGCCCCATAAGTGTCGGGACCCTCCGCGCCGATGATGGCTGGCGGGCGCGGGAGAGTCCCAGGTGGCCGCCCCGGGAACTGGCGGAGCGGGCGGCCACGCGGCCACGGGACAAAGACGTCCCGGTGCCGCTACCGGGGGAGAGCATCGCCATCACCGAGAACAACGGACAAAGGGAATCATCATGCTCACGGATTCAGACATCATCGCTGTCCTGCCCGCGAAGGACATCAACAGGGCGAGGGATTTCTACCGGGACAAGCTGGGGCTGGAACCTTCCGAGACCCCGGAGGCGGACAGCCTGCTGTACCGCGGCGGACACGGAACGGGCTTCCTGATTTATCAGACAGAGAATGCAGGCACGGCGAAGAACACCCAGATGGGCTGGACCACGGACAACCTCGAACGCGAAATGGAGGAACTGCGGGGCCGCGGCGTCGTCTTTGAAGAGTACGACCAGCCCGGGCTAAAGACTGAGAACGGCGTCGCCACGAGTGAGTCTGAGAAGGCCGCCTGGTTCCTGGACAGCGAAGGGAACATTCTCAACATCTCCCAGCGCACATAACTGGAAGAGAACGACGCCGGCGCTCGCCGCTGCGGTCCCCTCGCCGGCCGGGACCGTCGCCAGCGTGGTGATGCAGTGCGCGGTCAGCCGTTGAGGATCTGCTCGCGCAGGATGTCTGCATGCCCGCAGTGCTGGGCGAGCTCGCGCAGCATGTGAAGGTACACCCAGCGCAGCGGCAGCGGACCCCTCCTGTTGCCCAGAACAAGATCGTCGAGCTCAAGGGAAGACGCCGCGCGGCGCGACGCATCGCACGCCTCTCGGTGGGCCTGCTGCACGCTGGCGATGGAGTCGCCGTCGTCGAGGATGAACGATTCGTCAGGCGTGGCCGGGATGCCGATCTCGGCGCGCGGCCGGCACGTGATTGCCTCGTCGAACCAGACCTTCTCCACGAAGGTGGCGTGCTTCACCAGGCCCAGCAGCGTGGTCCGCGACGGCACCAGTGACCGCCGCGCCTGCTCCTCGGTCAGTCCGTCCAAACAGGAATTGAGCATGCTGCGGTGTTCATTGAGGAATGCCTCGAACTGGACGCGGACCGGCTGATCGATGACGCCGTCGGCGAGGGTGGCGGGGAGGGCAGGCATGTGTGAAGTATTGCAAGGCCGTCTGCACGGGGCAAACGCCACACATCGGCTGCGAAGGCTGCCTCGATCAAGCCCGCGTGGCCGCCAGCCGCTTCGCCAGGTACTTGGCGTCCCGGCACACGCCGGGCAGGGTTTCCGAGACTGCCGAGAAGATGAAATCCTTCCCCAGCAGGTACAGGCCCGGCACGGCATCCACGATCCCGCGGTGCTGCCGCTCCCGCCAGTCCGCGGGCAGCGCCGCGATGTCCAACCACGGGTAGTCCTCGGCGAAGCCGGTGCACCAGATGACGTTGGCCACCGGAAGGTGCCGGCCGTCGTCGAGCATTACTTCGCCGTCCCGGACTCCGGCGACCCGCGGCACCAGGTGGACTCCGGCGGCGCCGAGGTCCGCGAGCTTGGTGCGGATCAGGGGCGTCGCCATGACCGCCATCTTGGGCAGCACCTTGCGCCCCACCGGGGTGTTCGTGGTCAGCACGTGCAGCCCGGCGAAGCGGACCATGGGGATAATGAACCGCGCCCCGGTCCGGCCGTGCCGGAACGGGACCTCGGCGCTCGGCTTGCCCGCCAGCCAGGTGTCATGTGTCCGGCTGGTCTCCAAGGCGATCTCCGCCCCGGAGTTGCCCACGCCCACCACCAGGACCGGACCAGGCTGGAGCTGATCCGGGTTCCTGTAGTTGTGGGAGTGGAGCTGTACGACGCCGGACGCCAGGTCCGACGCGAAGCGCGGCGTCTTGGGCTGCTGGCAGGACCCAGTGGCGAGGACGACGTTCGCCGCCGTCCAGCGCTGCGCCCCGGCCGTGACATGGAAGAGTTGCCCGTCGTGGCTCAGCTGGGTGACGGCCGTGTTGGGCCGGACCGGCAGGTGGAACCGGGAGGCATAGTCCTCGAGGTAGTCCGCCTGCTCGTCCTTGGTGGGGAAGGCGAGGCGGTCGCCGGGGAAGGGCCGGCCGGGCAGGCCGTCGTACTTGGCGGGGGTGAACAGGCGCAGCGAGTCCCAGCGGCTGCGCCACGCGTCGCCGACCCGCGTGCGGGCGTCGAGAATGACAAAGTTCCGGTGCTGCTGCGCCAGGTAGTAGCCCAGCGCCAGGCCGGACTGTCCGGCGCCGATGATGACGGTGTCGACGGCGGCGGTGCCGACGGCGCCGCTGGTGTCAGGTGCTGGGGTGGTGGTCATGATGGTGCCTCCTTGGTGATGCAGGTGCGGTTGCGGGGTATGAACGCTGTGCTCCGACCGGAAGCGCAGGTACCAGATGAGCAGCAGCGCGGAGGCGACGGCGTAGAAGAAGTGCAGCAGCCAGATCGGCCCGGCCGGGAGGCTGACGACGTAGACGGAGTGCACTGCGTTGGCGGCGCTGCTCAGCGCCAGGTAGCCGAAGCTGTAGGAGTCAAGATCCCTGGTGCGGAGGGCCTTGAGCAGCATCGGCAGGTAGCTCACCGCAAAGAGGACGGTGGACACCATTCCTGCGAGCACTGCAACGTTCATGCCACTAACGCTATTTTTCGGCGCGGCGCGGCGAATCGGGCGAATCACCCATTTCCGCGGCGGAAGCCGGCGGGCGGGGAATGGGTATTTTTATGCAGCAAGGAGGTCAGACGAGGCCGTGCTTATAGGCGTAGGCCGTGGCCGCGGCCCGGGACGTCAGGCCCAGCTTGGTGAAGATATTGCTCAGGTGCCGGGCCACCGTTTTCTCGCTGATGAACAGCTCGGCGGCGATGTCCCGGTTGCTCAGTCCGGTGGCGACGAGCCGGACCACCTCGATTTCGCGGGCGGTGAGCGGCCCGGCGCCGGCGGGATGGCCGGCGTCGTCCGCGGAGGCTGGCAGCGGGGCTGTCCGGGCGTCCCGCGTAACACGCGCAGCGGGCGCCGCTTGCCCAAGCGCCGATGACTCCAGCGCCGATGAGTCCAACCCCGATACCTCCAGCCCGGACAACTCGAGAGCCGACAGCGCCGGCGCGGCGCCCAGCTCGGTAAAGACCGCCCGGGCCGCCGCGCGCTCCAGCCGGGCGGATTCCTCGTCGCCGAGCGCGGCGCAGAGGCTGGCCAAGAGGGCTCGGCAGCGGGCCGCCTCGAACGGCGCGTCGAGGCTGAGCCAGCGGGACCACGCGCGGCGGAGCGGGACCATGGCGGCCTCGGGGTGGCCTTCATGGAACAGGACAGCGGCCTCCGACTGGTCGGCGAGGGCGTGCAGCATGGGCATGTCGATCGCGGCGCAGAGCGAGGCCAGCTCCTCCATGGCGGCCCGCGCCGCCCGCGCGTCGCCTGCCGCCAGTTCGATCTCCACCCGCGCGGCGAGCATCCGGCGCCGGTAGGCGGGGCCGACGCCATCCATGGCCTGGCGGAGCAGGGACCGGGCCTGGTCCGGCCTGCCCTGGGCCAGGCGCAGCAGCGCCAGCCCCGGCTGCGGCGGGAAACCGGTCTCCTGGGCCTGGCGGTAGCAGGCCTCGGCGGCCTCGAAGTCGCCCCGGAGCCGGTGGATTTCGCCCTGTTCGTAGAAGCCGCCGTACGTGGCCATCCGGTCGCCGCGGAGGGCCAGGTCCTGCGCTGTTTTGGCGGCGTCGAACGCCTCGGTCCATGCGCCGTGCAGCCGGTACAGCTCGGCCCGGTGCATCTGGCACTGGCCGCCGAAGGCCACCAGCTGCTGCGCGCCGCACCACCGGTCCAGCGCCCGTGTCCACTCGTGGGCGCGGTCCAGGTCGAAGGCCAGGTGGCAGGTTTCAATCACCGCGCAGTAAATGATCCCGGCGGGGACCGGGGAGATTTCGCCGACCGTGACGGCCACCATGGCTTCGTCGAGCAGGGCCAGGCCGTCGCGGAGCTGGCCCAGCAGGATCTTCGCCTGCCCGAGGCCGAGGGTGCCCAGGGCTGCCGAATCGGCGTCGCCGCGTTCCCGCCCGAGGTCGGCGGCCCGGGTGAAGGCCTCCGCGGCGGCGGCGCCGTCGCCCTGGTAGAAGGCGCCCAGCCCGGCGGGGACGAACAGCAGGCCCTCGCAGGGGCAGGGCTCGGGCAGGTCCTCGACGATCCGGCGGGCGCGGGCGAGCCAGCCGGTGCTGCGGGCCGATTCGCCCAGCAGCATGAGGTTCAGCCCGGTCCAGACGGCGCAGCGGGCGGCGGCGGGGTAGTCGCCGTCGGCGAGGTACTTCAGGTGCGCGCGGGCCAGGATGTCCACTCCCTCGGGGGCCCGGCCGGTGAGGATCACGGAGGTGGCCAGCCGTTCCAGATCGCCGGCCGGCAGTTCGGCGTCGTGCTGGGCAGCGGTGTACTGCCCGACGGCGTCCGGCCAGCGCCGTTCGGCGTAGGCTTCCCGGCCGTCTGCCAGCGTGGACATCGCGCCTCCCCGTTCCCGGTGGCGGGTCTGAGCCGTGGGCGCTGCCGGTGCCGGCACTCTCTCGGAACCGGCGCTGGGCGGCGCGGCCCGTCATCTGTTTTTCAGGCTACCGCCGGGGTTAAGAGGGCGGCAAGGCGCCCGGGACCCTCCGTCAGGGGTGTCAGGCACGCGACGTGAGGAACGCCGCCGTGTCGTCGGCGACCCGCTCCGGGCATTCCCACAGGACCAGGTGCGCCACGTCCGGGTAGACCTTCAGCTCCGCGCCCGCGATCCGGGCGGCGAGGGCTTCCTGGTCGCTGCGCGGCAGCAGGTTGTCGTGGGCGCCCCACAGGATCAGCGTGGGTGCCCCGATGGTTCCCTTTTCCGTGGGCGGCGTGGCCGTGATCAGCCCGTTCAGGATGGCTTTCCACGCATGGGCGGGCATCCTGAGGCCGTCGCGCACGCGGTCCTCAATGAACCACGGAGGAACGTCGTGCAGGAGCGGAAACCAGGACAGGGAGTCCCGGACCCAGCCCTCGTCGAGCGGATCGGTCAGGGCGTCCACCTCGTCGGCGAAGGGGGTCCGTCCCTGCAGGCTCAGGGGAGAGCCCACCAGCACCAGCGCCGCAACCCGCCCGGGGTGGGCAACGGCCAGCTGCTGGCCGACGTACCCGCCGCTGGAGGAGCCGACGACGAAGGCCCGGGGCACGCTGAGGGCGTCCAGGATCGCGGCGGCGTCCTCGGCCTGTTCCGCGAGGGAGTAGCCGTCCTCCGGTTTGTCTGCCCCGCCCTGCCCGCGGAGGTCGGGGGCGTAGACCCTGAAGCCGGTCAGCAGGGGCATCAGGCGGTCGAAGCTGCCGCGGGATTCGCCCCACGCATGCAGCAGCAAGACCGGCTTCGCACCGGCGTCGCCCTGGATGAGGCACGGCACCGTGATGCCGGTGCGGAGCCGGAGATCCCGGACCTCGGTTTCCATGGGCTCAGGGTACGCCGGGTGAGGACCCGGTTCGCGGAATAGCCGAACCTAGTTTGTGTCCGGTTCCCCCGGCCGCCGGTGTCTGTGGTGCAGCTCGTAGCTATCGAACACATCGGAGGACGTTGATCCTGAATGGCCGAATTTGCCGCGAAGGACGTCCGCGAGTCCGTCCAGCGCCGCGTGGAGCATCCGTCCCGCGAACTGGAGTTCAGGGCTCGCGCTGCGCTGGGCCTCGGAGGCCAGCTCCTGGGCGTAGGCCACTGTGGCCGGCAGGGAGCCGCGCTGCTCGACTTCACGGAAGTAATAGGTTTCATGGAACGCAAGCAGGTCTATGCTCACCGAAGCCACGTTTCCGGCCATTGACTCCAGCAGCCCGGCAGCATGCCTGGGGTCCAGAGACAATACACCGGCCGGACCTGCAGCCTCCCTGAACAGGTTCAGCTGGTGGGCGAGGGCCCGGCGGCGGTTCAGGGCCGGGTACGTCTGCAGGATCCAGGTGACCGTTGCCGTCAGCAACCCGAAACCCGTGACGGCCTGGAGAGCCACAACCAGCCTGAGCAGCGGATGTGCCGGCACTATTTCGCCGAACCCCACAGTGGAAAGAGTGACAAGGGAGATGTAGAGCGCTTCGCCGAAGTCGCCCCGCTGTGGAACCCCGGCCCCGTGAACAAAACCGGCCGGCAGATGGGGCAGATAGAGCAGGGCCCAGCCGATGGCCGCCAAGCCTGCCCAGGCGCCAATGACAGCTGCCATGGCCAAAGGTGCTGCGATAAAGGAGCCCCGGCCCCGCAGCTTTCTGGACACCAGCCAGAATCCCCGCATGATCGCCCGGCCCACAGGACCGGAACCGTGCGGATAAAGGAGCGTACGAAAGACATCAACAAGCATCAGCAGAACCAGCCCGGCCCCCAAAACCGTCCAGAGCATGTCCTCGAAGTCCATGCCTCATCTTATGGCGGCACTGTTGGGAACCCGCGACGAACATCACGGGACAGGCGTTGACAGCGCCGGCTGCGCCAGGACCAGGAGGCTCAGAACGGGAGAGCGACCAGCGCGATGAGGGGCGGGACGGTCGCGCCGAGGGTGCCGGGGATGCTGTCACCCTTCCTGGGGTAGTGGCCCAGCCAGTCCGCCAGCCCCATGGTGGCGCCGCTGAGCACCATGTTGGCGCTGCAGTAGACCACCAGCGTGTAGCCCACCACCACGTAGCCGGTGTTCACCGCAACCACCCCGGCGATGTTCCCCAGCCCGATCAGGAGGTTGCGGAAGCCGGTGGGGATGGCCCACATCATCACGGCGGGCACGTTCTGTGCAGGTGTGCTGAGGAATTTCTGCGCTGCCGGGTGCCGCAGGAAGAAGCTTTCCAGCGGGAACACCACGATGTAGATCAGTGCGGCAAGCACCGCGAACAGCTGCGATACGGCGTTCATGGAGGAAGAGTACGACGGCGGCGCGCGGCCCTGCGATCCCCTCAGCGGGGGTTTCCTGGAGACTTGCGGAATCCCCTGTTTGGGGGATTGCGGTCCGGCCCTCCGACCGGATACTGGACGTATGTGGGAGGAGCGCGCTGAGCGTGCCCGGCGCGAGATGGCGGACCTCGCCGCGGGCGGCCTGGACCTGGCTGAGCTGTACGCTGCGGCGCTGGCCGTGGTGCGTCAGGAGGTTCCGTTCGATCAGGGCTGCTGGGCCGCGGTGGACCCGGACACATTGGGGATGACGTCCGTGACCAACTGGCGGCCGTGGCCGGTGACGGACGAGTATGCTGCCCGTTTCGCCGAGTCCGAGTACACCGGCGCCGAACCCAACACGTTCAGGGAGCTGCTGCGGCGGCCGCGGCCCGTGGCCAGGATTTCTGATGCCCCGCACCGGGACGTGGTCCGCAGCGTCCGGATCAATGACCTGCTGGTTCCCCTGGGGTTGCACCATGAGCTGCGCGGCGCGTTCCGGGTGGACGAGGCGTGCTGGGGTGTGGGCAGCATCTTCCGGGAGGGCGGGCAGGATTTCTCGGACCGTGAGGTGGAGTTCCTGGACGCCGTCACCGCTACCCTGGCGGCTGCCACACGGGTGGCCGTACGGGTGCAGCGCGGGCAGCGCGCCGCTGCGGGTGGGCCGGTGATCGTGATCGCCGGAATCCATGGCGAACTGCGGGCGGCCACCCCTGCCGCTGTCCTGTGGTTGGCCGAGGTGGAGGATGCGGCGCCGGGAGGGTTCACCATGACGCTGCACTCCGTCGTGGCGCAGGCCCATGCGTCCGTCTCCGGCACTGCCCGGGCCAGAATGCGGGACACCGGCGGCAACTGGGTGGTGCTGCAGGCCAGCCGCCTCATCACGGGCGACGACCCCGAGCAGATGGTGGTCACCGTGGAGCCGGCGACCACGCACGACGTGGTCAGCCTCCTGCTGGCGGCCTACGGGGTCTCCGCCCGTGAGCGGGATGTCTGCCTGGAGCTTCTGTCCGGAATTTCGACGGCGGACGTCGCACGAAATCTGTTCATCTCCCCGCACACGGTGCACGACCACCTGAAGGCGCTCTACGGAAAACTGGGCGTCGGCAGCCGCGGGGAATTGGTGGCGAAGCTGCTGGTTTAGCCTCCGGTGGTTGAGCCTGTCGAAACCCTGCGTGCGACCATCAAAGTGCGTTGGGCACAGTGACAAACGAGGAACCCCGCAGTGCTGGGCACGGCGGGGTTCCTTGCGGACTGGATTCCGGTTACTCGGAGTCGGGCTTCTGTTCGGCGTCCGGTTTCTGTTCCCGGTCCCGGAGGTTCTTCTTGATCTCGTCGAACTTCTCCTTGATGACCCGTTCCGCGTCCGCGAGGGTTTTCCCGGCGGTGCTCAGGGGGTCCAGCTGAACGTAGACGTTCTGGCTGACAGGCACGTCGTACTCGTCCTTCAGATGCGTGCCGCCGCCCACCCCCTGAAGCGACAGGTACACCATGGCCTCGGTCCGGGCAATGCCGGAGAGTGTTCCGAAGACAACTGTGAAGTCGTTCGATTCAAAGCTCACCGTCTGGCCGATATGGCTGCGGTCTAGGTCACCGGCTGCTACCGGCTTCTCGGACTGACTTCCGTTGTAGCTCATGAACTTCTCCTAAAAGGTCGAGGGACACGTACCACTGCAGTCTATATACGGGGCCCGTGAAGCCTCGGCGGTTAATCGCGAAATGTCAATGCATCGGAGAGATGGCCCGGCGCCGCCGTCGTCACTGGGAAAGCCTAAACGTGTGACGTCCTGCCAGCCGCAGGCCGCTTCCACAGCGCGACTGCGAGCACCGCTACCCAGAGCAGGAATGCGCCGATGCTGATTCTTTCGCCGATGCCCAGCAAGAGGTTGGGGCCTGGGGCCGCCATGAACGCCACTATGCCCATAAGCGAGGAAACTAGAAGCGATGCAATGGAGTAGGCACGCATCCGCCCGCGAAACCCTGCAGCCACGAAGCACATTGCAGCGACCATGAGTGCGAGCTGGATATCGGTGGCGAGGATATGCATGGGAACGGAAGCCTCGTCCCCCAGCGTCAGGGGGTAGAGGGCGCCCATGATGTTCCACAGTCCGTAGGCGGTAAGCAGGCCGGCACCTATGCGAAGAACGCGGGTGCCGTGCACGGAGATCCAGACACCTATCCCGTACGCGGTGAACAGCAGCGTGTAAAGCCACGTGAAGGGGAGGAGGACGTCCCGGCCGGGTGAGCCGACCGCGAACAGTTCGCTCACCATCTGTTCCGCCCGGCGGTACCCGTCCCACCTGGATGCAGCCAAGATGTCGGTGGCAATCACGTAGAGCAGCGAAGACACAGGTCCTGCGGCCAGAAGGGCCTTGCGGATGGCGTCTCGGCTGCGTCCTCCTTGCGTCGCGGTCCACGCGCGTGGCGGGAGCCGGCGCTTGTCGATTGCCATGTCCTGATGTCCTCAGAGCCGCGGTCTGGCAAAGGCTTGATGCAGGGACCCGCGGGCGTCCGCCCCAGCGCCTACCTGTTTAAGCTTTGGCCCCGTTTAACTGGTGTCGATAGGGCCGAACGGCCTTGATCGGCAGGGGGTCCTGAAATGGTCGACGACGACACGTCTCATGGGCTCAGCGTAGGCCGGCCGCCGTGTCTCACGTCAGGGACTTTGGTCCGTCTCGGAAAACAGCATCCGTAGCAGGACAAGTCCGGTAACGGCTGCCATCCCCACCGCCATGGCAATGCCCGCGAACACGCCGATGAGTGCGATGAGTGTTGGTGGCTGGCCCGGTTGCCAGAGGGGAGCGGAGATCGCCAGAAAGATAACCAGCCCAACGGACCAGGCCGCGGCCGTACCGGGGATCCACGGCCAGCTGTGGGGAATATGCCGTCGCAGCTCCAGCCATTGCGCCACGCCGATTGATGCCAGCAGGACAAGGCCGGTGAGGAGCCCTACCGCGAGTTGCAGCGCCGGAGGCCATGGGATCCATACTTGGTTGAATTCACTCGGGGCGAGGCCGAGGTACCACGCGGCCGCAGCGGCAATTGAGGTCAGGAGCGTCCAGCGCCTGGCTGATAATGCAGGCAGCAGGCGCTTGAGCACATGCGCCTGCGACCATCCCAGCAGTGCACCCTCGGCCAGGCCCGCAAGGACCAGCAGAGGGAGCATCATTCCGGCCGCGGCCTGCGATCCGAGCTGCTGAAACATCACCGGGGCAAGAAATCCAATGCTCTCGCCGAGGCTCACCCAGCCCACCCAAGCAGCCAGGAACGCACGCGCAGCCGGGACATGCGTGATGGTCCGAAGCAAAGGTGCTCCTAGATTCCCGGTCTTTCCGCCAGCCAGGATTCGAGGATTATCTTCCCGGAAGCGTCCGGGAGTACGAGCCAGGCCCAGAGGTAGAAAGCGACGGCAGGACCGGGAAACAGTGCAAAGATCAGGAACACGATTCTGGCGAAGGTGGGACTGACGCCCAGCTGGGCGGCAAGACCACTGCACACACCGGCCACCCAGCGGTCAGAACCACGGCGGAGGTGGGTCCCCCTGATGATGCCGAAGAATTTTTCCATGCAAGCAGTGTCCTGCTTCCGTTCCCGGTTGTCACCGGTGCCTGAAGTCGGAGGGACCTGAGCAGCCAGTGCGTGCTGTACCCGGCTTGAGAGCTTCAATCACCATTCAGAATCAGCAGTGTTACGAGGATCCTCAAGGTTGGCTCAAGACTGGATCAACGTTGCCCCAAGATCAACGCTGTTGTCGTTTTCCCCAGGCGCCGGGGAAATAGGCTTCTCATTAGCTACATTTCGGCTTAAGCAAAAGGCCCGGCTACTTGCCGGGCCTTTATTAATGGGGATACGAATGTCGAACTACGGGAGCCTTCTGGGGCCAGGACCAACGGGTGCGGGACCGGGCCCGAGGCCACCGCGAAAGCCACGAGCGTCCACCTTCATTGCCGGGGGCATGACCGCGCTGTTCGTGATCCTGGGGGCGTTCAGCGGCGGCATTGGGGGTGCCCTGGTCTTCCTGGCCATCTCCGCCGCCCTCACCGGCCTCTATGTGCTGGCGACCGGGCGCCGTTCGTGGGCGTGGCTCCCGGCCAAGCGGAAGGCGGGGGCCATTGCGCTTGCTGTCGCCTTTGCTTTGTTTATCGCGGGCGGCTTGGCGATGCCGCGCAGTGCGACGGCGGAGCTGGAGGCCGCCTCATCGGAGGGCACTGCCACGCCAGCCTCCGCAGAGGCGAGCGCTACCTCCACAGCGACGCCGACGCCGTCGTCTGCCCCAACCGCTCAGGAGACGGGCGCTCCGCTGGATCCTGACAGTCCGTCCCTCTTGGCGCAGGGCGCCAGCGTGACGGCTCCAAAGTCGCAGCCTGCCTTCGCCACTAAGGCGGTCGACCTGCTGGCCACCCTCCCCATCAAGGGCCGGGCACCCAAGACGGGATATGACCGCGCGCTGTTCGGCCAGGCGTGGGCAGACGTTGACCGCAACGGTTGCGACACCCGGAACGACACTCTCAAACGCGACCTGACCGGTATCAAATACACCAACAGTGTCCCGTGCAAGGTGCGGTCCGGCACGCTGGCGGACCCGTACACGGGCACCAGCATCAACTTCCTGCGGGGGGCTGCGACCAGCAGTGCCGTCCAGATCGATCACGTTGTTGCCCTCAGCGACGCCTGGCAGAAGGGGGCACAGCAGCTGACCACGGAACAGCGGACAGCCTTCGCCAATGACCCGCTGAACCTCCAGTCGACGGACGGCCCGACAAACATGCAAAAGGGCGACGGCGACGCAGCCACCTGGCTGCCGCCAAACAAGGGCTTCCGGTGCGAGTACGTTGCCCGGCAGATTTCGGTGAAGGCGACGTACAGCCTGTGGGTTACCCAGGCGGAGCACGACGCGATGGCCAGGATCCTGGGCGACTGCTCCGGCCAGCTCGCACCAACAAACTCGAAGGCGCCGGCCGCCGCGGCGCCGGCGCCTGAGCCTGCACCGGTGGTGGCACCGGCCCCGGCTGTCGTTGCTCCGGCCCCGGCCGCCGTGGCACCTGCCCCCGCTGTCGTTGCTCCGGCGCCGGCAGCTCCGGCACCGGTTGCGCCTGTCCCCGTTCCGGCGGCACCGGCTCCGGTAGTGCCCGCCCCCGCTCCGGCAGCACCGGCTGCCGCTTACTACGCCAACTGCGCGGCGGCCAAAGCTGCAGGTGCGGCACCGCTGTATGCCGGGTCGGCGGGCTATCGACCGGCGCTGGACCGCGACTCCGACGGCGTTGCCTGCGAGAGCTAGACCGATGCCATCACTCCACAGTTTCAAACTTTCCAAGGGGGAAAAATGAAAAAGACATTGATATTAGTTGTGCTGGCCGGCCTCATGCTGACTGGATGCGGCGGCAAGCAGGAGGCTGTGCAGCCGACAGAATCGGCAACCGCTGTGGCAGTGGCTGAAGAGACTGTCACGGTTCCAGGCGTAGTGGGCCTGACTCTGGATGTCGCCACGGAACAGCTGGAGGATCTCGGGCTCGAGGTCGAGGCTGAGGACATCGTGGACGGCAAGTCGATCATAGTGGAGAAGAACTGGCAGGTAGTGTCCCAAGACCCCACGGAAGCTGCACAAGTGGCAAAGGGCTCCACCGTGCATCTCGGCGTCAAGAACCTTGACAAGATTGCGGCGGAAAAGGCTGCGGCGGAGAAGGCTGCTGCAGACAAGGTGGCCGCCGAAAAGGCTGCTGCAGTAACGGCTGCAGCTGCGAAAGCTGCCGCGGACAAGGCCGCAGCGGACAAAGTAGCGGCTGATAAAGCGGCGGCCGACAAGGCTGCGGCGGACAAGGTTGCCGCGGATGCGGCTGCGGCTGCCGAGAAGTTGGCGGCGGAACAAGCGGCGGCTCAGCAGGCCGTCCCGCAGGCTCCGGTGCAACAGGCTGCCCCGCCGGCGCCCGCCTCCGCCTACTACGCCAACTGCGCCGCAGCAAAGGCCGCAGGAGCCGCGCCGCTGTACGCCGGGCAGGCTGGCTACAGCACCAGCCTTGACCGCGATCGCGACGGCGTCGCCTGCGAAAACTAGTCGCTGACGAAGTAGCGAAGCCGTGGGTACCTTCTCTATTCGGGGGTATCCACGGCTTTCGTTTTACGTGCGGTCCCCCACAGAACGGCAGCGTGATCTGCGGCTGAAGTCGACGGATCGGCAGATTACCGGCGCGTGAGCGGGGCGAGCACGCAACGTCGCCCAGAACTGCGAGGCCCTCCGGAAGCAGATCGCATTGCAGGGATCTTTGACGTAGTCAGCCGTCGAGGTCGAGGTGGGGCCTTCCGCAAAGCTCCGGTTGTGCAGAGGGCTGCGCCCTCGCCAGGGCGCTGGCAGAGGTTCGGACCCTGGCCATGCGGAGGTTCTCGGTAGCGGCGATGATGCTCTTTACTGCTTCGGGGTCTGCCTTGCTTGGCGAGCCGTGGTCGAACGGGGGTTCCGGGTCGTATTCGATGGCTAGCTGAATCTTCCGGGCTTCATCGTCACCAAAGAGTTCCGCTGCCAGCGTGAATGCAAAATCAATCCCTGAGGTAACGCCGGCACCTGTAATCCGGTTTCTGTCGCGGACGACTCTTTCCGACGTCGGTTCGACGCCGAAGTGTTCGAGCATCTGCAGGGAGGCCCAGTGGCTGGTGGCTCGGTAGCCGGTGAGAAGACCCGCCGCTGCAAGGGTGAATGATCCCGTGCAAACGGAGGTGATCCAACGGGACTTCCTTGACTGCACACGGAGAAACTCCAGAGCCGCAAGGTCGTCGAACATGTCGAACGCCCCTGCGCCTCCTGGAACAAAGAGGATGTCAGCCTGGGGGCAGTCGTCAAGGGTGGTAGTCGGCACAATGCACCAGCCGGCGTCGGTGGCGATGGGGTCCAGGTCATGCCAAGCGAGGTGAACTTCGGTGTCCGGGAACTTGGAGAAAACCTGAGCGGGCCCCGTGAAATCCAACTGGGTGACCCTCGGGAAAAGGAGGACGACGATTCTCAGTGGACCGGGAGACATGGTTTCAGGCTATACGAGCGCGTACGTTATCCGGCACCTTCGCTCGAATTGCTACACCCGTTGGTTGCCTCGCAGAGGGGAGAGGCCCAGGGCCGTCCACGGCGACACCGTCACCGGATAGGAAGGGCCTAGTTCAGGTTCATGCCGAACTGCCGGGTCAGGAGCGCCCGCTTGAAATGGGCCTCGGCTGCATCCACCTGCGCGGATGGAGCGCTCGGGGAGAAGACCTGCAGGATGCTGAACTGGAAGTGCTGCCGGTGCCGGGCGTCCGCGATGAGGTAGATGCCCTGCACGGAGCTGAGGGCCGTCCGCCATTGGCCGTAGCGGTCGTCGGCCATGACGGCCTGGAGCTCTTCGAAGCTAACAAGGAGCGAATCGAATCCTGGAAACGGCACACTGGACGGGTCGGAGATCTCAACCACCGTCATGGAGGTTGCCTGGTCGCCTGTCTTGGCCCAGTTCACCGCGTCCTTGGTCCACTCGATCACAAGGCGGTCCGACAGGGCAGCGAACACCGGAGTGGGCCGCAGGTCAAAGAAGCGGCGATCCTCAGTCCGCTCCGCGAGCAGTTCGCCATGGTTCTCGTGCGCGATGATGAACCGGGCGCGCCGGCCGGTGGTGGCGAGGAAGTTCAGCCAGAACCGGGGTGGAGTTGCCGGGATCTTACTGTTTGGATGCCCTGTTCTCGCACGTACGGCAACAGGTTGGGTCCCATAGCATCTGCCCGGGCTCGCCACCCTACAAGTTCCCGGCAAGGCATGCCGAATTCGCCGCTGAGGCTCGCATCCAAACGCGGCAAAGCCCCCGAGTGATGTGAACTGTCCCCCAAAGCCGGACTAAGAAATTCGGTTCGACTACTGGAGGTCGGTTCAATCTACCGGGGGCTTTGCACTTTCCTTAGGAGTGTTACTTGACGGCTACGAAAACTTTGTCGGCCAGCATGCCCGGCCTGACGGCGAGGACGCCATGGCCAGCAGTGGCGGTCGGCACTTCGATGGCCATGTTGCCCGTTGCGGTGCCGTCCTTGTAGAGCGTGCTCGTGGTGTTGATCGGCTTTGGCGCGGTGACGAGCTTGTCGAGTCCATTGACAGTCGTGCCGTTCGCTGTGACGTACTCGACTGAGACGAAGGCAGGCATCTGCCCGTCAGGGTCATCGCCAATGTACGTAGCGGAGTAGTTCACCAAGATGTACTCCGACCCCTTGGCCGGCGCCTCATTGAATTGGTTGGCCGCGACAACGGCATCCGTGGCGGCGAGCGTGACCGAGTTGATCACGACGCGCCAGTCGTCAGACTCTACAACCGACCCTATCGGGGACGGGTTCTCACGGGTTCCTGCTGTGGCGGCAGGATCTTCCTTTGCTGCTGCTTGGTCGTTCGTGCCCGCATCCCCAGACGGTGTGGCGACTTTGGTGTCGCCGCTGCCGAGAGCGTTGTCAATTGACGTACCGACAACGGCGAAGAACACGGTAAACCCTACGATCGTGCCCACGATAGAGACGATCAGGGCGGTGACGCCCGTCCACTTGACCTTGTCTTTCAAAAAGAGTGAAACGATACCCAGAACAAATGCGATCGGCAGCAGTATCCAGCCAATGATGAGTGCACCGGGGATGCAGGCGAAAATGAACCCGAGTGCCGCGGTGATAAGCGCGATCAGCCCGAGGACGTTGGACTGCTTCTTCGTCTTCGTTGGCCGGGGCGGGAACGTCTGCGTTGGCGGACCATAACCCGGCTGCCCAAAAGGTGGCTGTTCCGGCTGCCCTGGTGCCGTCTGCTGGTAACCCTGCTGATGTGACATTTGTTCCCCATATTTCTTTTAGTCGTTCAAATTTCGGCTTTGCCAGATTGCAATTTGAAGTCTTTAACGTGTTGCGGCAGTTACTGTTTCAGCCAAGAACCACAGCGAGAGGTCATTTTAATTTTTGACCTGCCGAGATGGTCATTGAAGGATGGCGGCGTCCACTTTCAGGAGTCCCTGGGAAGGGAATATGTTCGGTCACGAGTGATGCCCCCAGTTTTGCGTGCAAATGGCTTCTCTAGGACTGCCAGTCAGTCAAGGAGGTCATCCCGTCAATTCTGGTATCCGGCGGGATTGCGGACATTCACCAACGTGCCCGGTGCCGCCACTACCTCGTCGAGAATGAGCCTATTTTCTTTTCCGGCCCAAGTTGCGGTGCTGGGCTAATCCTCAGTCAACATTCGGGCTTTCTTGAGCCGATCCTGAGGTTTCATGACACGTCTTGAGATTCCTGCTCGCTTGAGTTCACTCCAAACGAAGTCAGTCGGAATAGAAACGCTGCTTTGCATGACCACGTCGAATCCGCCCGCCCGTGCCTCGCCCCGGGGAGTTTGCAGCCCCCACAACACGGGAGCATGACGGCATCGGACTGCCGCCGTGTCGCCGTCGTACCTCAACCGGAGCTGGCTCCACCCTCCGTCAGGCCCATGAACATCGTCCGGTGCAGGATGTCCACGTGCTTGCGGGAGATCTCCACGGCCTCCTGGACATCTCCGGCGCGGAGGGCCGTCACCAGCGCGACGTGGTCGCAGTTCGATTTGTGCAGCAGCTCGATCGGGTAGGGGATGAAGTACGCGTAGAGCTCCGTGAGCGTCTCGTGGTAAACCTCGACGGCGGTCCCCAGCCCCGACGCGGTGCCCACCAGCTGGTGGAACTGCTCGTCTGCCTGGTGGTAGTCGGACCAGTCGGAGGACTCGGCCATGTCGCGCGTGAGCCGGTCGAGCTCATCCAGCTGTTCGGCCGTGGCGTTGAGCGTCGCGTAGTGCGTCACCGCGCATTCGAACAGCAGCCTCCGGTCCACTAACCGGTTCACGGCCTGGGACTCGGCCGGCGACGCCGAGAGTTCGGCCAAAACATCCGTAGGTGGCGAATCCGCCACAAACGTTCCGCCGGCCCGGCCACGCCGGCGCACCACCACACCCTGCTCCGCCAGGCTCGCCAGCGCGCGGCGCGCGGTGATCGGGCTGACGGACAGGCCCAGGGCCACGTCCTCCTGGTCGGGCAGGCGCTCGCCCGGTTTCAGCAGGCCCAGCGAAATCGCCATGCCGATCCGCAGCCGCACGGCATCGATGGCGCTGCGGCGGTCGATGCCGGCCAGCCTCCCGGCGCCGATCGGCGAAGGCTCGGCGGTGTCCTCCAACTGACGGGTCATAACCGCTACTTTACGGCCCAAACCTTCCTCTTCCCATAATTGGATCATTCTGATCTAATATAAGGCAGATCACATCCCCAACGTGGAGATAACCATGCAACGCATCCTTCCCCTCATCGCCGCCCAGGCCCGGCCCCGGCTCATCGGCGAACCCGTCTCGGCATTCGCGGACGAGGTCACAGCCGCCCTCGCCGTCCAGCCGCACAGCACGCTGGTGGTGTTTCCGGAACTGCACCTGTTCGGGGATTCCGACCCCGACCAGCAGCGCACCGAAATGCTTCAGGCCTCAGCCGAGCCGCTGGACGGCCCCCGGGTCAAGGAGCTCCGGCAGCTCGCCGGTGACCTGGGTATCTGGCTGGTCCCGGGAAGCGTGTGCGAGCGCGGCCCGGAAGGGCAGCTGTTCAACACCCAGCTGGTCCTGTCCCCGGAAGGGGCGCTGGCCGGCTACTACCGCAAGGTCTTCCCCTGGCGCCCGTTCGAGCCCTACGACCCCGGCGACCGGTTCACCACCGTGGACCTGGCCGGCGTCGGCAGGGTGGGCCTGAACATCTGCTACGACGCCTGGTTCCCGGAGGTGTCCCGCCAGCTCGCCTGGATGGGCGCCGAGGTGATCCTCAACGTCGTCAAAACCACGACGCCGGACCGGCGGCAGGAGTTGGTGCTCGCGAAGGCCAACGCCATCGTGAACCAGGTCTTCGTGGTCAGCGTCAACTGCGCCGGCCCCACCGGCAAGGGCCTGAGCATCATCGTCGACCCGGAGGGCAACACCCTGACCGAGGCCGACGACGACGCGCCGGTGCTGCTCACCGCGGAACTGGATCTTGCCGCCGTCGAACACGTCCGAACGCACGGCACCGAAAACCTCAACCGCCCCTGGTCGCAGTTCCGCGACGGCGAGGACGCCGTCGAACTGCCCGTCTACCAGGGCCGGATCAGCCCGGCCACCTGGGCTCCCCAGACCTTCAACGCCTAAGGAACACCCCGTGACAACAACACCCACCCTCACCCGCACGCTGAAACTGCCCTCCCTGGTGCTGTTCGGCCTGGCGTACCTGACCCCGCTGATCGTCCTGGGGATCTTCGGCATCATCGCCGAGGCCACCGGCGGGGCGTCGCCCGCCGCCTACCTGGTGGCCATGGTCGCTATGCTGTTCACCGCCCACAGCTACGGCCGGATGGCCGTCGCCTACCCCGTGGCCGGCTCCGCCTACACCTACGTCCGCCGGTCCATCGATCCGAGGGTCGGGTTCCTCGTCGGCTGGGCCATCCTGCTGGACTACCTCTTCCTGCCCATGGTCATCTGGCTCATCGGCGGCTCCTACCTGAGCGCGCAGTTCCCCGGCATCCCCATCGGTGTCTGGATCGTGGGCTTCATCCTCATCACCACACTGCTGAACATCCTGGGCATCAAGGTGGCGGACAAGGCCAACTATGTGCTGATGGCATTCCAGCTGCTGGTCATCGTGTTCTTCGTGGCGCTGTCCATCGGCAACGTGGTGTCCACCGCGGGCGCCGGCGGCCTGGCCAGCACCCAGCCGTTCTTCAACGACACCTCCAGCTTCGCCACCATCTCCGCCGGTGCCGCCATCGCCGCGTACT
Source organism: Arthrobacter sp. Soil_N43 (assembly GCF_057655195.1). Lineage (NCBI taxonomy): Bacteria > Bacillati > Actinomycetota > Actinomycetes > Micrococcales > Micrococcaceae > Arthrobacter > Arthrobacter sp. Soil_N43. The sequence continues at coordinate 33,023 of NZ_JBDGML010000070.1, read as the reverse complement.
CGTTCCTCGGGTTCGACGCCGTCACCACCCTCACCGAGGAAACCATCAACCCGCGCAAGAACATGCCGCGCGCCATCATGCTCATCGCCCTGATCGGCGGCGGCATCTTCGTGGCCGTGTCCTACGTGACCCAGCTGGTCCACCCCGGCGGCGTGTTCGAGGACTCGGCCTCCGCGGCCAGCTCCATCGCCCTGCAGATCGGCGGGCAGCTGTTCGGCGCGGTGTTCCTCGCCGGCCTGGTGGTGGCGCAGTTCGCCTCCGGCCTCGCCGCGCAGGCCAGCGCCTCCCGCCTGCTGTATGCGATGGGCAGGGACTCGGTCCTGCCGAAGGCGTTCTTTGGCCGGCTCAGCGCGAAGTTCCACACGCCGGTGGTGAACCTGGTCGTCACCGGCATCATCGGGCTGATCGCGATTTTCCTGGACGTGGCGACCTCCACGTCGTTCATCAACTTCGGCGCCTTCACGGCCTTCACCCTGGTCAACGCGTCGGTGGTGTTCCACTATGTGCGGCGGCGCCGAGCGGGGGACCAGCTGAACCCCATGTCCTACGTGGTGGTCCCGGTGATAGGTGCCGTCATCTGCGCCTACCTGCTCTCACAGCTGGACAGCAACGCGATTACGCTGGGAGTGTCCTGGCTGGTGCTGGGCGTGGTGGTCCTGGCCCTGATCACGCGCGGCTTCAAGGCGGCACCGCCGGAGATGACGGCTACTGAGAAGGCGACGGTCGAGGCGGCCGCCTGAGCTCGGCGTTTTCAGCCGCGCCGCCGTCTGAAGTAAGGGAAGGAAGAACCGTGAGGATAGCGCTCGGGCAGCTGGAGTCGGGAACCGACATCCAGGCCAACCTCGCCGCGATTGACCGGTTCGCCGCGGAGGCCGCGCGCGACGGCGCCGCTCTGGTCGCCTTCCCGGAGTACGCTACCTACGAGAAGAAGACGGTGGACGCGTCATTCCCGGCGGTGGCCGAGCCGCTGGACGGTCCCGTCTGCCTGGAGCTCGCTCGCACCGCCCGCCGCCACCGCATCGCGCTGGTGGCGGGCGTGGTGGAAACCTCGGACGAGCCGGGCAAGGCGTACAACACGCTGGTGGCTTTCGGGCCCGACGGCGGCCAGCTCGCCTTCTACCGGAAGATCCACCTGTTCGACGCGCAGGGCTTCGGGGAATCGACGTTCATCAAGCCCGGACCGTCGACCGATCCGGTGGTGTTTGAGTTCGGGGGAGCGCGCTTCGGCCTGATGACCTGCTACGACCTGCGGTTTCCGGAGCTGGCCAGGTCACTGGCCGACGCCGGCGCCCAGGTCCTGCTGGTCTGCTCGTCTTGGGTGCCGGGCACCCACAAGACCGAGCAGTGCCTGGCCCTGAATGCGGCGCGAGCCATTGAGAACAGCGTGTACGTGGCAGGGGTGTGCCAGGCGCCGCCGGTCTCCGTGGGCCGCAGCGTGCTGGTGGATCCGATGGGGGTGGTTGAGGCCGACCTTGGGCTGGAGGCCTGTGTCCGGACGGTGGATTTCTCGCTGGAGACGGTGGCGAGGGTGCGGGAGCTGTTCCCGATGTTCCGGCAACGGAGGCTGTAGGCCTTCAACTGGATGGCCGGTTCGCGGCGCCCGGTCCGTCGAACAACGCGCTGGTGCTGCTCTGGGGCACCACGACGTGGACGGCGTTGCGCTGGACGGTGAAGTCGGCCGGCGTGGTGGTCGCGATCTCGCCGTCGAGGTTCACGCCCAGCGGCTGCTCGGTGACCAGCCGGACATTCCGGCTGGTCAGGTGGTACACCCGGTCGTGTTCGATGAAACTTCCGTCCTTGAGCAACCGTGCGATCTTCATGTGCTCTCGGAGCGGCGCCGCCAGGATGGCGTAGATGTCAAGGGTGTGGTCGTCGATCCCTGCTGTGGGGGAGACCGTGTTGCCGCCGCCGTAATGCCGGCCATTGCCGACGGCCACCTGAAGCAGGTTTTCGAGCTCCATCGGCTCGTGGTCCCCCTCGGGGAACTCGAGACGGGCCCGGAACGCCTTGTGCCCGGCATAGGCGCGCAGGGTGGCAATGCCGTAGGCCAGCGGCCCGATAAGTCGCTTCAGGCGTGGGCTGAGAGCTTCGGTAACAGCCACCGACAGGCCCACGGACGCGACGTTGAGGAAGGGTTCACCGTTCGCCCGGCCCAGGTCGATGTCCACCACCTTCCCGTCCGCGACGGCAGCGCACGCCTCGGACAGATTGTTGGGTATCTCCAGCGTGCGGGCGAAGTCGTTGGCGGTGCCCAGCGGAAGAACGCCGAGCACAACGCTGGTGCCGGCAACACGACCGGCGGCGTAGGACACGGTCCCGTCGCCGCCGCCGACAACCACCAGGTCGTGCCCGTCCGCCACCACCCGGTCAAGCGTCGCAGCCAGCTCGCCCCCGGACAGCACCTGGTGGACGGAGGAGATCGGCACGCCGGCCTTTCGCATCGTGTCCACCGCAAGTTCGTGTGCCGCCCCTCGGCGTGAACCGGCGTTGATGACCACGGCGGCGGAGCGGGCGTCGCGGGCAGCCTTCATGTGGACATGTTAGGTGGTGGACCTGTGAATTCTCCCAGCCCGCCGCCCCGGCCAGTGCCGTCAGCGGCAGTCGCGCGTCCTCAAGTTCGGTACTGCGTCCTTGTTATGTCACGCCTTACGCTCCCGCTCGGTCATCCGAACGCTCCCGCTCGGTCATCCGACGGGCGGCGCTTGGCCACGATCAGTGGCAGCAGGGCTGCAGGAGAGGAGACAACGGCGGCCGCCTGCGATGCTTCGCCGGCGTCCCCGTAGCCCCAGTGCGCGAATATCGTCGGGATTCCGTGTTGGGCGGCTCCGGCGACGTCGTAGCTTCGGTCTCCAACCATCACGGGACTGGAGATGTCCACGCCTTCGGTTTGAAGGCGGAGCAGCAATTCGGCGACGACCTCTGCCTTGCTTGCTCTTCCATCGCGGTCGGACGCCCCGCAGATGTTGATGAAGTGGCCTTCGATGCCAAATCTTCGTGCGAGTCTTACCGCTTGATCTTCCACCTTGGATGTGGCCACGGCCATCGGAATGCCGGCCGAGTGCAGATGGTCGAGCAGTTCGATGATCCCGTCGTAGGGGCTGGACTGTTCAGCGCCGTGGTCGGCGTATGCCTTGCGGTAGTGTTGGAGGGCCTTTTGGGCGGTTATGTCGTCCAACTGTGAGACTGTTCTGAAGGACTCGATCATGGGCGGGCCGACGAATTGCCGCAGCTTGTCCATCGCGGGGACCGGCGCGCCTACGGCTGCCAGGGCTCGGGCAGCACTTTCCGTAACGCCGGGTGCTGAATCCAGCAGCGTTCCGTCCATGTCGAACAGGACGCAGCTAATGCCGGTGAGAGGTGGACGGTCTTGCTGCAGTAGTGTCATTTTTCGAGTGCTTTCGGTCGTGGAGTTGGTTCGGTTCTGGGTGTGCCGGGGAAATTTTGGGGTGAAGGGTAGGCATGGATCGAGTGAGTCTTGATCAGATAGACCAGAGGATTCTTGCGGAGCTAACGAAGAACGCCCGGATGAGCCACGCGGAGCTGGCGACCAAAGTCCTGCTGTCGAGGAATGCCGTGCGCCAACGGATCGAACGGATGGAACGGCAAGGGTATATCCAGGGGTACACGATCGTTGCCGGCCCACCGGGGCAGGGGCCGGTGTCGGCCTTCCTGATGGTTTACCGGAAGGACCGGGTGCGGGGGTCGGACGTCATCACCGTACTGCGGTCGATTCCGGAAGTGGTTTTGTGTGATGTTGTGAGCGGTGACTTTGATCTGCTGGTGAGGGTCGAGGCCCGCTCGCTGGAGAGGGTTCAGGAGATCTGGGAACAGATTGCCGCCATTCCGGGCGTCACGGACACGGTGACGGCCATGACGCTGTCCAGTTACATCAGGCGGGGCCCCGGCGGTGCCCGCGCCCCCTCCGGTTCAATCAGTTCCTGATGCAGATGACCTTTGGCTGGGTCATCTCCTCATACGCGAAACGGACGCCCTCCCTGCCCATGCTTCCGTACTTGGCCCCGCCGAACGGCATGCCGTCGAAGCGGTAATCAGAGGAGTCGTTGATCATGACGCCGCCTGCTTCGAGCTGCTGGGCTGCGTCCATGGCCCTGGCCAGAGAGTCGGTGAAGATGCCCGCATGAAGACTGAACTCGATGGCGTTGGCGACTTCGATGGCCTCTTCGAACGTGCTGAACTCGCGGAACATGACCACGGGCCCGAAAACCTCCTGCTTCCACAGCCGGCTGTCCGTCGGGACCGCTTCCAGGACGGTCGGATGAAGCACATTGCCGTCCGTGACATTGCCTGAAAGAAGGACAGCGCCGGCGCCGAGGGCCTCGTCCAGCTTGGTTTGAAGCTCCTGCAGGGCAGCCGGGCTGATCATGGGCCCGACGTCCGTCCGTTCATCTGAAGGATCTCCAACAACCAGCCTGTCCGCCGCCTCCAGGAAGGACCGGCGAAACGCGCCGTAGACCGGGGCGGCTATGAGAATCCGCTGCACCCCCACGCAGTTCTGGCCGGCGGCCCAAAATGCTCCGGAGACGCAGGATTCCACCGCCTTTTCGATGTCGGCATCGTCCAGCACGATCACGGGTGCGTTTCCGCCGAGATCCATGGACAGCTTCTTCAAGCCCGCCGTGCGGGCGATGCTTTCACCAGTGGAGAACCCCCCGGTGAAGGACACCATTCGTACGTCCCTGGACCTGATGATTGTTTCGGCCACTTCCCGGCCGCCGTGGACAATTGTGAGGGCCTCCGGCGGGAGCCCCGAGCTCACGAGGGCGTCCGCGAGCAGCTGGGCTGACAGCGGCGTCAGCGCAGAGGGTTTGAGAATCACGGCGTTTCCGCCGGCGATTGCCGGGCCGACCTTGTGCGCCACCAGGTTGAGGGGGTCATTGAACGGGGTAATGGCGGCAATGATGCCCAGTGGTTCGCGCGAGTACCACCCGGTGCGGTCCTCTGAGCCTTCATAGGAGTCGAAGGGGATGACTTCGCCTGCGTTCCGGCGCACTTCGGCAGCGGACAGGCGGAGCGTGTTGACCGCGCGCAGCACTTCCTTCCGTGCCTGGCGGATCGTTTTCCCGGCCTCGGACACTATCGTTAGTGCGAACTCCTCGCTGCGCTGCTCGATCTCCGTTGCCGCGCCGTCCAGGATCTTCCCGCGTGCGGCGCGGGACAGGGCCCGTGCCTTCCGGGCGCCGACGCGGGCCGTTTCAATCACGGCTTCGCCGGCGGTGGCTTCGGTCAGCGAAACCGCGCCGACCACCCTGCCGTCGTAGGGGCTTGTCACGTCATGGAACTGTGGCAGCGCGGTTTCTGCCGAACACACTGTGGCTTCAGGCATTTGCGGATACCTCCGTCCTGGCTGCGTGCATGGCGATGATGTCAGAGAGCAGCGCGTAGGCGGTCTCCACGCGCCCGGCTCCTGGTCCGGAGATGGTTACGGCGCCCAGAAGATCGGTCTCGAAGGACACAGCATTGGTCGCCCCGGAAACCCCGGCCAGCCCATGATCAAGGGGGAGCGCCACTGGGGAAACGCCTGCCGTCACGGACCCGTCCGGGTTCCGCCGTGCCGCGCCGATGAGCTTCCAGCGGCGCCCCTCGCGGGCTGCCTTCCGAAGATCTTCCGGCGTCACGGTGGAAATCCCCTGCCGATGAACGTCCTTGAGCTCTATGCCGGCGTCCAGCAGTTCGTTGGCGAGGATGAGGACCTTGAGCTGAACGTCGTAGCCCTCGATGTCGGCTGCGGGGTTTGCTTCAGCGTAGCCGAGTTCCTGTGCCTCCCTGATGGCCGCGTGGAAGTCCAGACCGGCTTCCATCCGCCCGAGCACATAGTTGCTGGTGCCGTTGAGAATGCCTTCAAATCCGTTCAGTTTCAGCCCCGCGAACATCTTCTTGGCCAGGCGGATGACGGGAGTGCCGCTCATAACGGCGCCCTCGAACTCGAAGTGCACGCCGTTCTGCTCGGCGAGGGAGCTCAGTTCGGCGCCGCGGAGGGCAACCGGGCCCTTGTTGGTGGTGCAGACGCTCCTGCCGGATTCGAGTGCCCAGCGCACGTGTGACACTGCCGGCTCGCCGTCTTCGGGATTAGTGAAGGTGGCCTCGCAGATGATGTCCGCTGTGCAGTTGCGGATCACGGATTCGTTGTTGGTGTCGGCAGATCCGCCGTGGGCTGCAAAGGTTCCACTTTCGCCTCCCAGTTTGAGGGCAACGGAGAGGTCCACGCCGTCGGGCTGGACCAGGGATCCGAGACGCAGGTCGGTGATGGCCACGATCCGCAGGCCGAAGCCCAGTTCGGAACGAAGTCTCTCACCACGCGTCGCGATCAGTTCGGCCAGCGTCCTGTTGACGCCGCCGAAGCCAATCAGCGCAATGTCGTAGGTGGTCATGGTGCTCCTTCAGTCAGTTACATCGGTCCTCCAATGCTGACCGCATTCCATGTCTGTCGGCGCATGTGATTGTGACCGAAAAGCAGGGCGAACTGACCATCCGCCTGTCGAATCGTCATTCACCGGAACGTAACTTGCGTTCAACATAGACATGTGAAGATGTTTTTAATGACCAAAACGGCCGTTTTGTGTTACTTTCGTCACTGTCGCTACTGCGCAGCTCGAGTCGGCGTGACCCACGCCAGGCCACGTGCGCATCCTTCGCATCACACCTGCCACTCACCTGGGAGAAACCATGGAACCGTCATTACCTGTCCAGCTAGAACCGCGGCCAACCATTCCGCCGTCGACCGATTCGGGGCTCCGGCGGTCCATGGGGGCACGGCATCTGGTCATGATCGCCATGGGCGGGGTGATCGGCTCCGGGCTTTTTCTGAGCTCGGGCTACACCATTTCGCAGGCCGGGCCGCTTGGGGCGGTCATCGCGTATCTCATAGGCGCCTTTGTTGTGTACCTGGTGATGGCCTGCCTCGGGGAACTTGCCATCGCTTATCCGGTCTCAGGGGCCTTCCATATCTACGCGGCGAGATCGATCGGGCCGGCCACCGGGTTCACCACCGCCTGGCTCTACTGGCTCTGCTGGGCGGTGGCCATCGGATCGGAGTTCACGGCTTCCGGTCTCCTGATGCAGCGCTGGTTCCCGGGTGTTGACGTCTGGGTCTGGTGCCTTATCTTCGCCTCGGTCCTCTTCGGCTTCAATGCGGTTTCTTCGAAATTCTTCGGCGAATCTGAGTTCTGGTTTGCCATCGTCAAGGTCGGCGCCATCGTGGTTCTCATCGTTTTCGGCGGCGCGGCGCTATTCGGCTTCCACCCGCTCAGCGAGGCGGCCAACCATCCCAGCATGTTTGAAAACTTCAACACCTCAGGCGGTCTCTTCCCCAACGGCTTCACGGGTGTCCTGGTCACTGCACTTGCGGTGTTCTACGCCTTCTCGGGTTCAGAGCTCATCGGTGTGGCGGCGGGCGAAACCGCTGACCCGGCCACCAACATCCCCAAAGCGATGCGCAGCACCGTCATCCGTCTGCTGATCTTCTTCGTCGGGGCAATCGCTGTCATTGCCGCCACCATCCCCTTCGAGCAGGTTGGGCTGGATGAAAGCCCGTTCGTGACGGTCTTCTCATCCATCGGCATTCCTTATGCCGCCGACATCATGAACTTCGTCATCATCACCGCGCTCCTTTCAGCCGGTAACAGCGGCCTCTTCTCCTGCGCACGGATGCTTTACTCCCTTGCCGACGAGGGGCACGCGCCCCGGGCGCTGAAGAAGCTGACCCGGCGCGGCATTCCCATGACTGCACTCTCCGTCAGCATGCTCGGTGGCCTGGCATCGCTCATCAGCAGCGTCGTCGCACCTGAAACGGTCTATCTGGCTCTCGTATCGGTGGCGGGTTTCGCCGTCGTCGGGGTCTGGATGTCCATCACAGCCTCGCACTTCTTCCACAGGAGATCCTTCGTCAGGAACGGCGGTGATGTCGCCGCGCTTCCCTACAAGGCCCCGCTGTTCCCGCTGGTGCCGATCCTGGCCTTCTCGCTCTGTGTCATCTCGCTCATCGGCATCGCCTATGACCCGAACCAGGTGGCAGCGCTCTATTTCGGATTCACTTTCGTTGGCGCCTGCTATGCCTTCTTCTACTTCAAGTACGGACGCAAGGCGCGCGCAAACCAGCCCTCCTGACGCCGTAACGAACTATCGTCCGCGTAGCTTGGTGGCGGGAGGGTTTCGTCCCCCGCCACCAAGCTCGGCGTTCTGTGGGGACATGTGAGAATAGGCGTAGTCATCAGGCGGAAGGAGCACGGAGCATGGATTCTTCCTCGGAAGCGTCATCCATGGCCCAAGGCCTTCGGATAGTTCGGCTGGTCGCAGACCGGGAGAAGTGGGGAAGGCGGCTACTCGGCGTTTCCCAGATCGCATCCGAGCTGGAGATGGACCAAAGCCGTGTCTCCCGGTTGACTCAGGAATTGTGCGAGCTGGGACTGCTGGAACGGGGCGAACGCGGGCCATTCCGGATCGGTCCACGTTTTTTTAGCCTGGCTGCCGCTTTGAATACAGGCTGGGTCCGCGAATCAAGAAGCGAACTTGAGGCGTTGGTGGCCTCGTTCGGCCTTAGATCCAGACTTTCTGTCCGGGAGGGCTTCCGCGTCATTCTCCTGCGGACCTCCAGCAATGACGCCGTTCCCGGCGGCTTCGTGAAACCCGGCATGGTGACACCCGTGTGGTGCACCGGGTCCGGCCGGGCCCTGCTGTGGGACGAGGAGCAGCCAGCCGTCGAGGCCCTCCTTGCGGACGTCAACTTCATTGGCGTGGGCGGTCCGGGGGCGGCCCATTCGCCGCAGGAAGTCGTCGAATTGATGGACCGGGACCGGGCTCGCGGCTTCATTGTCGCGGAGGAAGAGTTCGAGCATGGAGTCTACGAACTGGCGGTTCCGGTCCGCGCCGCCGACGGTTCCGTTCTTGCAGCGCTCAGCGTCCTGGGCAGCCGGGCCGAGACCATGTCCGGTGCCGATGACGTTGCAAAGGCACTGTGGGAAGCAGCCCAACGGCTGGGGTCCCAGGGCGGCACGCGGAACAGCGCTGGCCGGAAGGGTCTTGCCAGCTAAGGCGCGTTCCGCGGCGGGACCTGACCCAGCATGGACTCAAGCCAGCTTCCCCAGGACACGAGAGCTGTGGCGCAGGCCTCCAACCTCGGCTGCAGGCGGGTCTTGGCGCCTACGACCTGCAGCGCTGCCACCACGTCGCCCTTGAAGTCCCGAACCGGAACGGCCAGGGAATACAGCCCCGGCTCGGCTTCCTCGTCGACGATGGAGTATCCCCGTTCCCGGGCCGCGCGCAGCCGTGACAGGAAGTCCTCCGCGTCAAGGGGCGTATTGGGGCCATGGCGCACGAAAGCGACACCGGAGAAAAGGGTCCGGACCTCGTCGTCGGACGCCTCCCACAGCAGTGCCTGGCCGGCATCGCTGCAGTAGGCCGGATAGGGCCGGCCCAGCCATGAACCGATCATGTTGCTGCTTGCCGGAACATGCTCACCGATGGTGACGGTGCTGTCTCCGCTCAGAACTCCAAGGAAGCATCCTTCATCAGTTTCACGGGCCAAGCCTGCCAATGCGGTGGCGCCGTCAGTCTGCAGGCGTTGTTCGGACAACAGCTGCGCGTCCGTCAGGAGCGACCAGTCGACGGCGTAGGTCCGGTGGTCTTTGCGGACCAGGAACCCCTCCTGCTGGGCCGTCCGCAGGCTGCGCGCTACCTGGCTGCGGTCCTTGCCCAGGTCGGTTGCTATATCAGCGACCGTTCCGCCAGGCAGGCCTTCTGCGTTGCGGGAGCCCACCGCTAGAACAGCCATAATTCCCCGGCCCATGCTGGATGTCTTAGACATGGGTCCGATTCTAGTCACTGGAGGTACGCCACCTAATGGATGGCGAAGACCCGGGCAGGAAAACCGCTGCCCCGCAGTGGCTTGGGCCAGGTGGCAATGAGGGCAGCGCCCGCTTCTGGAAGTCCGTCCAGGTTCGCCATCAGCTCGATCTGCCACCGGTTCTGTGCCAGGACGTAGGTCTCCAGTGTGAAATCCTGGCGGGATGTGGCCAGTCCCGGGTCTGTGTCCGTCTGCTCATGACCGACGGCGGTAACCGACCGCTCCTCAATCAGGAACGAGAGGACTTCCTGCGACCAGCCCGGTGTGTGGCTAACACCGTGATCGTCCCTGTTTGCCATGGCGGCAGCGTCAGGCCAACGGTCACTCCAGCCTGTCCGCAATGCCACAAAGGCCCCGGGTGGGATGGCGCCATTGCGGTGTTCCCAGGCCTGGACGTCCTCCATCCGGGGAGTGGCGTCCGCATTAGCGATGACGCGCTCGGTGATGTCCAAGACGACCAGCGGAAGGACCATCTCCTCCACGGGAATCTGATCCAGGGTCCTTCCCCCTGAGATGAAATGCGAGGGAGGATCAACGTGTGTTCCCCATTGTCCGATGATCGAGTAGCGGTGAGCGGTGAAGCCGTCACCTTTCTCCAGATCGAAGACGGGCTCCCTGATTTCGTCGGGGAATGCCGGGAAGTGTGGCTGGCCGGGGTGGAAGGCGTGCGTCAGGTCAGTGAATGATCTGCCCGCAAACAGGGTCTGCAGCCCGTCCCAGAGGGCGCTTGTGGTGACTTCAGTCATGACGTGGCCTGGCTTTCGACGAGTGCCGGAAGAGCAGTGCTGGAAACGCCGATTGGCCCTGTCAGCTCAATGACCGGCACCTCCCAAGGGTGGATATCCACGATGTGCTGCAGCAAGCGTTCCACGGCATCGTCGCCGAGCGCAGCATCGAAATACGTCGTCAAGACCAGGGTCGGCGAAATTGTCTGCTGACCAACCTGCCCCAACGTAGGATTGGCGCCTTCCGCGCAAGTGAATCCCTCAAAGCCCAAACCGGATTCGAAGACATGCCGGTAGTTGCCAAAGTCCCCGAGGTCAGGGGATTCCGCGACAGCGGTCAGCAGGGCCGCAATGCCCGCCTCGTCTTTGAATGCTTCTGCGTCGCCGCTGGCGAGCCGCGAGAACGTTTCCGAAGCTACGGGCCAATGCACACGCAGCTTGCGTACTGTCTTCATTTCAATCTTCAAGGGAAGTCTCCTGATCGGTTCGTAACGTGTTTGCATGCCATCGTGGCACGGTGTGATGATCATTACAAGCATTGAAAGATGCTTATTATGAACATAGCCACCGTGCAGCGGACGTGCATCGTGCCCGCCAGCCATGGACGAACGAACCGCTTGGAGCCCAAACAATGCCCAGTAACACCAAGCTCTCCCGCATGCTGGATGCCCGAACGAACCTGACCGTGGACGGCGCACTTGCCACCGAGCTGGAAGCGCATGGTTGCGATCTGGACGACCCCCTGTGGTCGGCCAAAGTCCTCCTGGAGCAGCCGCAGCTGGTCAAGCGCGTGCACCGCGATTACTTCCGCGCCGGAGCAGCGGTCGCGATCACGGCGAGCTATCAGGCAACACCACAGGGATTTGCGCGGCGCGGCATTAGCGAAGAAGAGGCCCTGGAGCTGGTGGCATTGAGTGTGCGCCTGGCCGACGAGGCTCGCAGCGAGCACCTGGCCGAAAACCCGGGTGCAGGCCCTCTGCTGATTGCAGGATCGGTCGGTCCCTACGGCGCATACCTGGCCGATGGGTCGGAGTACCGGGGAGACTACTTCCTCAGCCGAAACGAGTTCATGGAGTTCCACCGGCCTCGAATTGCGGCGCTGGTGGACGCCGGAGCGGACATTCTTGCCTGTGAGACGCTGCCGTCCTTGCCGGAGGCCGAGGCCCTGACGGCACTCATGGAAGAGTTCGACGTCGAAGGCTGGCTCTCCTTCACACTGCGGGACGGAGGGCACATCAGCGACGGCACACCGCTGGCCCAGGTGGCACAGCTCGCCAGGGCGCATTCGAACGTCGTGGCCATTGGCGTGAACTGTGTGCCACTGGAGCTAGTTTCCCCAGCCCTGGGCGCCCTGGGCAAAGCCACGGACACGCCCCTAATCGCGTATCCAAATTCCGGCGAAATCTACGACGCGGTCACCAAAAAGTGGCGGCCGGCCGCGTCCGGGGACACATCTGGGGGAGCCGGTAACAAGCAGCCCGCAAGCCTGGCCGAAGGAGCCGCCGTCTGGCGTGAACTTGGTGCCCGGCTCCTCGGCGGGTGCTGCCGGACGACCCCCGGGGACATTGCCGCCGTGGCCAGGCTTACGGGAAATCCCTGACGACTGGCTGCCTCAGCAGGCCGGCCCGCCTGCTCGCTAGCTAAGCGTCGGGATCGGCGTTACGTTTCGTCGGCCGGTAGCCGGCAAGTTCTGCGCGGATGTCGCCCTCCTCGTGCCCGCCCTTCTTCTTGCCGAACGGCAGCGCTTTGAGCAGCGGATGCACGATAGCCATGACGACGATGCCCCAGGCGAGTCCGATGACTGCCGAGCACAACGTGTTCACGAACCAGGCCAGGAAGCCGCCAACCACCGCGATCCCCTCGAAGGGGTGCTCGAGGACATGGACCAGGTCATACGGACCGTGCCAGCCGAGATCGTATGCCCCCTGCAGCATGATGTGGCCACCAACCCACAGCATGGCGATCGTTCCGATGAAGGTTATCCCGGCCAGCACGGCGGGCATCCCCTTGACGAGCAGCTCGCCGACGCGCTGGGAGCCTGCGGAATCTTTAGCGGCCAGGTGCATCCCGATGTCGTCCATCTTGACGATGAGAGCGACGGCACCATACACGGCCACCGTAATCACGAGGGCCACGACCACCAGGATGATCGCCCGTGACAGCAAGGAATCCTGGGCCACCTCGTTCATCGAGATGACCATGATCTCACAGGACAAGATGAAGTCGGTGGTGATGGCGCCCTTGACGACCTTGGCCTCGGCCTCCGGGCCGCGTTCAACCGCCGGCGTATCTTCCTCTGCGGTGTGGTGGCCCCGGAGCTTGTGCCAGACCTTCTCTGCACCCTCGTAGCAAAGGTACGTGCCGCCTAGCATGAGGATGAACGGGATGGCCCATGGGACGAAGGCGCTGACGAGCAGCAGTGCCGGCAGGATGATCAGCAGTTTGTTCCGGAGCGAACCCCAGAAGATCCGCTTGATCATCGGCAGTTCGCGGGAGGGGTCCGCCCCGGACACGTACTGCGGGGTCACTGCGGCGTCGTCGATTACCACGCCGGCGGCCTTGGCCCCCGCTTTGGCCGCTCCGGCAGCGACGTCGTCCACCGAGGCGGCCGCTATACGGGCCAGGGCTGCGACGTCATCCAGCAGGGCGACGAGACCGCCGCTCACAGATCGCCCCGGTGCTGCTCAAGGGTGGACGGCTGGGTGTGGCTGCCTATGTCGAGGCGTGTGATTGGCATGTTTGCAGTATATCGACGGCGGGCGACCCATCGACGGGAGTGAAAGCGGAACTATCGTTCTGATTCGTCGCCTCACGGTCGGAGGATGGCACGAATGGGAGGGCTCAGAAATATCCCCGGGGAATTGACGCGGGCCTCGCCGTGGAGGAAACTGCGTGCTCTGACTGTTAGCCGTGATGACCGCTGGAGGCCGGAAATGTTTCCAGGCAGTTGCATGGCCACAAAGGCTGATGTGGCGATGGCACCAAGCGGCGTCCGATGACTATTGCGATCATCGCGGGTTCGGTACTGCTGTTTCTGGCAGGCATCTGGCTTATCGTCCGCTGGGGCGGCACGGCGATCCAACCGCCAGCCGGCGGCGGGCCAAACCGGGAACGTCGAACCGCTACGGCTGCTGCAATTCGCCGGTACTTCTGGTGGGCCAATCTTTGGTGCTTTACGGCCTTGATCACCGGTTTGCTCATGGCATGGCCTGGTGGCCGTCTTCTCATGCGGATCCTGGCGGCGACTTCCCCTGGTTCGGCGCAGGGCCGCCTAACAGAGGCCCAGGCAAATGTGGGGTTCGTTACCTTGGACGGCACTCTGGCGCTGCTGCTGTTCGGTGGAATGCCGACGGCGTTTGTAGCGTCGATGATTTATCTCACCATCCACCGCTGGCTCCCGTCCGGTAGATTCTCGGGTCCGTTGGCAGGACTCCTGGGAATCGTTGTATTCGGGGCGGGTGTTGAACCGTTCAGAACCAGCAATGTCGACTTCACGTTCATCCGCCCGGGCTGGCTGTCCGTGCTGCTCTTCACCCTTCTCGCCGTTCTGATCGGGGCAATCGTGGCAGCTGTGGCTGGGTGGTACAGCCAGCGGCTGCCACTGTTCACGCGTCGGACGGTTCCGGCCTACCTGCCGTTGCTGACGACCATCATCTTTCCGCCGGCGACAGTCCTGATCGTGCTGGGCGCTTTGCTCGTCCTGGCGTGGCCACGCGTGGCTGCGGGTAGGCAAAATAGGATAGTGGCTCCCAGATATCTTTGGGCTGGCAGGGCGTTCCTTGCACTGGCCGTCCTCCTGGCCCTTCCGGCCTTCGTCGCAGCGGTGTCGTTCGTCATCACGGTTTAGGCGCGGGGCACACGTGTAGGCCGGTTGTCAACCCCGCGCCATACATTCGCGACGACCGCCCACGTTGGGGGAGTAACGGCTACTTCGTCACATGAACGACAACAGCCTTATTGACGGACTGCTTGGTGCCAGGTCGGGTTTCGTCACATATGGGCTCGCCTGTCCATGCAACTATATTCTAAGCATGCTTACCAATGGCGATTCGGTCAGTCGACCAACGGCGGGGTCAGGTCTGACTCGGGGTGTACATCTGGGTTGTTGCGGCACTTCCCAACAGGATCGTGCGCTTGTGGGTAAAGTCACCGCAACGATGTAGGACGGAAACGAACAGGGGCTTTCATTGGCAGGGAATGCAACCTTCCGGCATAGCAACACCGCGCTGCTCTCGGTCAGCAGTGTCGAGGCTCCCAGGATCGTGAGTTCTACGGATTTCGACTGCAGGCTGGCTTCGACCCTGCAGCGGCTGAACTTCCCGCCCGGGCTGCTTGAGCGTGTTGCCGGCGTCACGCATCGCCGCTGGTGGGCGGCCGGGACCTCTTTTGATGATGCGGCCACCGAGGTTGGCGCCAAAGCCCTGGCCGAGGCCGGCGTCGAAGCGTCCGACGTCGGCCTGCTGATCAACACCTCGGTGACGCGGCGGAACCTTGAACCGTCCGTCGCGGTAAAGATCCATCACGGACTCGGCCTGCCGTCGTCGGCCATGAACTTCGACTTGGCCAACGCCTGCCTGGGGTTCGTGAACGGCCTGACCCTGGCGGCCAGCATGATCGACTCGGGGCAGATCAGGTACGCGGTGATCGTCAACGCCGAGGATGCCGAGGCCACCCAGGAGGCCACGCTGGCCCGCCTCCAGCGGCCCGAGACTACGCGGGAGGACTTCAACCGGGAGTTCGCCACGCTCACCCTGGGGTCGGGAGCTGCTGCCGCCGTCCTGGGTCCCGCGGACAAGCATCCCGGTGCTCACCGGATCGCCGGCGGGGTGATGCGCGCCGGCACCGAACACCATGAATTGTGCGTGGGCGGCCTTGACGGCATGACCACCGACACGAAAGGACTGCTCGACGGCGGCCTCCAGCTCGTCGTCGATGCCTGGCATGAAGCCCGGCCGGAGTGGGACTGGACCGCCATGGACCGCTACGTCACCCACCAGGTGAGCAATGCCTTCACGCAGGCGATTATCGACGCCATCAACCTGGACCCCGCGAAGGTGCCCATCACGTTCCCTCACTGGGGCAACGTGGGCCCGGCCTCCCTCCCCATGACCCTCGCCGCCGAGGCCCAATCCCTTGAACCGGGGGACCGGGTCCTGTGCATGGGCGTCGGATCCGGGTTGAATACCGCCATGCTGGAGATTCTTTGGTAACCGCAGACTGGCCTGGCGTGGACCCGGAATGGTCGCGCACCATTGAAGTCGCCTCCACATCGGACGCCGATGCGCCGGGCACGGTCCGCCGTTGGCACCTGCTGGACAACGGGGCCCAGCTCTCCCGCCTGGGCCTGGCTCCGGCCGGTACCCTGCTGTGCGTGCACGGCAACCCCACCTGGTCGTACCTGTGGCGGACGCTGCTGGCAGCCGGAGCAGATGCCGCCCACCCGTGGCGCGTTGTGGCGGTGGACCAACTGGACATGGGCTACTCGGAGCGCACCGGCACCTTCCGGCGCCTGGCCGACCGCATCAACGACCTGGGTGACTTGACCGACGCTCTCGGCTTGGACGGGCCTGTGGTCACAGCGGGCCACGACTGGGGTGGCGTGATCAGCCTGGGCTGGGCCCTGGCGCACCCGCAGCACCTCGCCGGGGTGGTGCTGACCAACACGGCCGTCCACCAACCCTCCGATTCGGCAATCCCGCCGGCCCTGCGGCTTGCCCTGCACCCCGCCGTCCACGGTTGGGGAACGACGACGACGGACGCGTTTCTTCGGGTGACGCACTCGCTCGCCCACCCGCCGCTGCCCGTCGACGTCCGCAAGGCTTACATGGCTCCCTACCGCGAAGCCCACCGCCGCGTTGGAGTAGGAAACTTTGTGGCGGACATCCCCGTGGATGCCTCCCACCCGAGTTTTCCCGCGCTCACCGGCGTCGCGGAAAGGCTGCGCGGGTTGAAGGTCCCGGCGTTGATGCTCTGGGGCCCACGGGATCCCGTTTTTTCGGACCGGTACCTCAAGGACCTCATCACGAGGTTTCCGCACGCCGATGTGCACCGCTTTGAAGGTGCCGGCCATCTTGTGGCGGAAGACCGGAACATTGCCGCGCCGGTCTTCCAGTGGCTCGCCGAAAACGTTGGCGCCCGCGAAAACTCATCCGTGGAAGCGGACGCCATGACGCCCGGCGACCAGCGGCTGGACCATGCAGCTGAGCCGGAGCAGGCGGAATTCCGGCCCCTGTGGGACCTGCTCGGCAAGCAGGCGGCAGGGCTCGCGGGAGCGGAGACCGCCGTCGCGGAAATGGCGCCGGACGGCACGGTGGCCCGCTCGCTCAGCTGGCAGCAGCTGGACCGGAACATCCTGGACCTGGCCGCGGGGCTGCGGGAAGCCGGCGTGGACAGCGGCAGCCGGGTCAGCCTGATGGTTCCGCCGGGGGTGGACCTGACCGTCGCCCTCTACGCCTGCCTCCGGCTGGGCGCCATGGTGGTGGTGGCCGACGCCGGACTGGGAACCAAGGGCCTCAGCCGCGCCGTGAAAGGCGCCACCCCCGATTTCCTGATCGGAATCGACAAGGCGCTCGCGGCCGCTTCAGTGCTCGGCTGGCCTGGACGTCGGATCAGTGTGCGGGAGCTCCCGGCCGCCCGCCGTCGGATGCTGGGCGTCGAAGCCTCTCTCGACGCGCTGGCGCATACCGGTGCCGGCCGCGGTTCATCGCAGCCGGGGGACAGCGTGGATCCGGGTGCCCCGGCCGCCGTACTCTTCACCTCGGGCTCGACCGGCCCCGCCAAAGGCGTGCTCTATGCCCACCGGCAGCTTGCCGCGATGCGGGACACGGTGGCCGCAACCTTCGAAATCCGTCCCGGTGCACGACTGGTGGCCGGTTTTGCACCGTTCGCCCTGCTGGGACCGGCACTCGGAGCAGTGTCCGTGACGCCGGCCATGGACGTCACCGCGCCCCGCACCCTGACCGCGTGCGCGCTCGCCGGCGCCGCCGCGGCGATCGACGCCACGGTGGTCTTCGCCTCGCCGGCCGCGTTGCGCAACGTCCTTGCCACCCGCGATGACCTGGACCAAGCAGGGCGTAAAGCTTTGGACGGCATCGGGTTGCTGCTCTCTGCCGGCGCGCCCGTCCCGGAACCGCTGCTGGCAGAGGTGCAGCGGCTGCTGCCCCGGGCCGCGCTGCATACGCCGTACGGGATGACTGAGGCGCTGCCGGTTACCGACACTAGCTTGGGACAGATCCAGGCCGCCGACGCCGATGCTGCCGCCGGCACTGTACTGGGAGCAGGCAATGGCGTGTGCGTGGGGTGGCCGGTGCATGGCGCCCGGGTGGCCGTCGTGCCGCTGGCGGCCGATGGCACTGCGCCCGGTTCCTGTCCCGTGACGGAGCCCGGAATAACCGGTGAGATCCTGGTTAGCGCCCCGCACGTCAAGGAAGCGTATGACAGGCTCTGGCTGGTCCAGCGGGAAAGCAGCAGCGTGCCCGGATGGCACCGCACGGGCGATGTGGGGCACTTCGACGGCGCCGGCCGGCTGTGGGTGGAGGGACGCCTCGCCCATGTGGTCACGGCGCCTGGTGCTGTGGTGACGTCCGTGGGCGCGGAGCAGGCCATCGAACGCCTGGACGCCGTCCGGCTTGCGGCGATCACCGGCGTCGGACCGGCGGGCACCCAGGCCGTGGTCGCCGTCGTCGAGACCGTCCCGGCCGCGCGGAAAGCTGGCCCTGCTGCGCCGCAGCTCGCCGGGAGTGTCCGCAGGGCAGCGCTTGAGGCCGGCGTCCAGGTATCCGCTGTGCTCGAGGTCCCCGCACAGCCCACCGACATCCGGCACAACGCCAAGATCGACAGGAGCCGGCTGTCCCGCTGGGCTACGCGGGTGCTGGCCGGCGGTCGGTTAGGAAAGCCATGAGGGTCCTCGTCACCGGAGCAAGCGGGCTGCTCGGGGGAGAAGTTGCCCGGCTGCTGGTGCGCCAGGGCCATGACGTAGCCACCTTCCAGCGCCGTCCGTCAGGGGTCGACGGCGCCACGGACTTCTGCGGGTCAGTCACGGACGCTGAAGCGCTACGGAGAGCAGTCGAAGGCGCAGAAGGAATCGTCCACCTGGCAGCAAAGGTTTCCTTCATGGGCCGCGCCGCGGAGTTCGATGAGGTGAATGTTGAAGGAACCCGCCGCCTGCTGGATCGCGCCCGTACGGCCGGAGTCCGGGACGTGGTGTATGTGTCCTCCCCGTCTGTGGCCAACTCCGGTGCCGCCATCGCCGGGCTTGGCGCAGAGCCGGCTGACCCGGAGCGCGCGCACGGCGACTACTCACGCACCAAGGCCGAGGCTGAACTGTTGGCGCTCGCAGCCGACGCTCCGGAATTCCGGGTCGCAGCCGTTCGGCCCCACATCGTCTGGGGCCCCGGCGACACCCAGCTGGTGGAACGGGTCCTGGCCCGCGCCAGCCGTAACCGCCTGCCGCTGCTCGACGCCGGTGCGGCCCTGATCGACACCACCTACGTGGACAACGCCGCCGCGGCCATCGTCGCCGCGCTGCACCGCATGGAACACGTGCACGGCAGGGCCTTGGTGGTGAGTAACGGCGAGCCGCGGCCGGTGGGGGAGCTGCTGGCAGGCATCTGCGCCGCGGGAGGTGTCCCCGCGCCCTCGTGGCGCGTGCCCGGTGGGGTGGCGCGGGCGGCGGGGGCGGTAGTGGAGAGGCTCTGGACCTGGGCGGCGCGGGATGAGGAGCCGCCGATGACCTGGTTCCTCGCCGAGCAGCTCTCCACCGCCCACTGGTTCGACCAGCGCGAGACCCGGGAACTCCTCAACTGGACGCCCGCCGTCCTGATTGATGAGGGATTGGCGAGGCTGGCCGAACACTATAGCTCCGGGTCTTGGGTATCCGGCGCATATTGACTACCCCCAGCCGGAGGAATACTTTCTCCGTTAACGAGGTCATTCGGGTGGCCCCAGATGGCCGTGGAGCACTATTCCCGGTGCGTGACGTGGTGCCGGCCATTAATAACGGCGCTCATTTCGGATGTGCGGCACCGGACTGAATGGAAATGTGGGAAGGGAAAGGCCATGCC
This sequence comes from Arthrobacter sp. Soil_N43, assembly GCF_057655195.1. Lineage (NCBI taxonomy): Bacteria > Bacillati > Actinomycetota > Actinomycetes > Micrococcales > Micrococcaceae > Arthrobacter > Arthrobacter sp. Soil_N43. The sequence continues at coordinate 13,377 of NZ_JBDGML010000070.1, read as the reverse complement.
GAAGTATCTGTTTGAAGCGAACTACGTGGGCGATGGGATCAAGGGGCTCATGCAGGAAGGCGGCACCAAGCGGCGCGAGGCTCTGAAGGAGGCCCTCAGCTCCGTAGGAGGATCGCTGGAGAGCTTCTACTACGCTTTTGGTTACTACGACGTTCTTGGCGTTTTTGAGGCGCCGGACGATGCCAGTGCTGCAGCACTGTCGCTGCTAATCAATTCCACGGGGAACGTCAACGTCCGCCTGAAGCCGCTCCTGACGGTGGAAGACCTCGACGAAGCAGCCAAGAAGACGCCCTCCTACCGGGCCCCGGGACAGTAGGGGAGTCTGGCACCCTGCCAGCGGCCGCCGTCGTGAACGTACGACGGCGGCCGCTGGCTTTGCGCGGCGGTGACCTTCGGGTACTCCCGGTAGGGGTCTGGCCGGCCACGGCACACCTGTATCCTGAAAATGCAGGTTGAATGGCTACAGCGGCCATCAACCGAGCTCGGTTCGCGGCCGGATGACGGTCCGGAATCCTGGGCCGTCGCCTTCCACGTCGTGGATTACCGCCGCAATCGTCAGTCGCCGATCGGCTCCTCTGACGCTTGGAATGGATCTTTATCACTAGCGACACGCCAGCTCACGGGGGAAGTCCGACCCCTGTCCTCAAGCCCTCGAGCAGAGCTGCGGTGGTTGATCCCGCCGTCGTGACCTGGGCCGAGGCTGGTGTCAGCATGACCGCGCGATGGCGTTCGGCGAACGGCAGACCGGCGCCGACGCGCGTCGAAGTAGTCGACGACTCCCTCACGGCCGATGATGCGAACCGGATGGCGTCACAGGGGATCGCGATGCTCTGGCACGGTGACTTCCACAACGCACGGCAGATGCTCAACGCCATGGACCGGCGGATAGGCGCCGGAAAGAAAGAGACCGCAGCAACTCCGGCCGAAAAGTTCTATCGGCACCGCCAGTCCGCCTCGCACCGTGCACGCATTCTCGGCCTGCTGCTGATTCCCCTTGATCCTGGCCCGGTGGTGCCGCTGCGCCGCGCACCGGACATCCGGCAGGCCGCCGCCGAAGCGTACGGTCATATCGGCGAACCTTCCATTGTGTCCCTGCACGAACTGGTCGGGGCCATTGGCGCCCACGAGTGGCGACGGACTGGCGTCTACGTCGATGCCCTGCAGAACCGCATCCACCCGCACTATGGCACGTTCTTCCCCACCAGGAGTGAGTATGTGGATCTCGTGGCCGCCGCGCCGCTCCCCTCTGACACGCTGGCGTTCGACGTCGGAACCGGCACCGGGGTGCTCGCTGCCGTCCTCGCGCGCCGCGGCGTCCACCGCGTGGTGGCGACGGACAATGAACCGCGTGCCATCGCCTGCGCCGCTGAGAACTTCCGGAACCTCGGAGTCCAGGACCGTGCCGAGGCAGTCCTGACCGACATGTTTCCGCCCGGCCGGGCACCCCTTGTCGTGTGCAACCCGCCCTGGATTCCGGCCACGCCGCATTCCACCCTGGACAACGCCGTCTACGACCCCGGGAGCAGGATGCTGTTCCGCTTCCTGAACGAACTCCCCGACCACCTGGAGCCGGGCGGTGAGGGCTGGCTTGTCCTCTCCGACCTGGCCGAGCACCTTGGCCTGCGGACGCGCGACGACCTGCTGGCCGCCATCACGGCGGCCGGGCTGAAGGTGGTGGAACGGCTGGACACCACGCCAACGCATCCGAAGGCATCGGATCGCGACGATCCTCTGTTCGAGGCGCGCACGGCCGAGGTCACGTCCTTGTGGCGGCTTGTTCCCCAATAGTCGAAGGCTTCCACGCAAAGGTATCCCCGTATATTGACGCCCTGGGGCCCGAGGAATAGCGTCGGCGGTAGCGGGGTCATTCACGCCGTTTCCACGGGACAAGGGGCCGGATCTGGGTCGCTGCTCATCAAATTCGACGGGGAACGTCAACGTCCGCCTGAAGCCGCTCCTGTCGGTAGAAGACTTCGACGAGGCAGCCAAGAAGACGCCGTCCTACCGCGCCCCGGGACAACAGGGGAGTTTGGCAGCCTGCCGGCGGGCCGCCGTCGTAAATTACGGCGGCCCGCTAGGGAACGGGAGTTACGGAGGCCATGTTCTGCGCCTAGCCGGTTTGCGCACCGTCTCCGGTGTCCTCCCACATGACATCCAGATTGTGGAAAATCACGGGTCCGTCGCAAAGTGCCGCCATCTTGGCAGCGAACTCCGACGTTTCCGGCCGGCCGGAATTCTCCATCGCGGAGTCAAAGGAATCGAAGTCGACGATGGTGAAATAGGTCCCTGGGTGGTCCCTGTCCGCCGTGGCAACAATGCGACGGAACGTGGGCTGGGTGCTTCCCTCGGTTCTTGAGGGACGGCCCAGCTCTTCGATCTCCTTGATGCGGGAGGTCTTGAATTCGATGATCTGCACAAACCCGGACATGACGGCTCCTCGACGGCGGTGGACGCTGATCCCGATCATGCTAATCCTCACGGCAGGCGGTGCACAGGGGAGCCATACTCAGACCGGCTTCTGCGCGTGCGCCCCCACGCTACGGTGGTTCAGGTTGGAAGGCCGGCCTTGATCTGGATGAGGGTGAGGTCTAACAGCGGCGTAGGAACGTTGAGCTCCCGGGCCCTGCGTGCGAGGTCGCCGAGGATGTGCTCGGCTTCCGACGGCAGTCCTGCGCTGAGGTCCCGGTACAGGGAGGAAGTGAAGGCCGATCCCGGTTCCGTGAGTATGCCGACCGCCTGTGCATGAGCGGCGTCGGAAACGGGGTGTCCTGCCGCGGCCGCCACCGCTTCCGTTTCGCTGATGGCGTCCAAGATTTTCGGCTGCCCGCCGGCCTCCATGATCCGTCCAACCGGCGCCCGGAACAGGCAGTTGACGATCCCTGCAGCAGCGATGAAGGCCCATTTGTCCCACAGTGCGCCCATTATGTCGTCCACTACCGAGAAGTCGACGCCGGGCACGTCCAGAGCCTCAGAAACCTCCCGAGGTACGGGGTTTCCGTTCAGCCCGCCCACCGTGAGGGAAGTGAGGGGCACCTGCTGGCGGACCACTTCGCCGTCGAGAGTGGCGACGATCCGCGCCAGGCCGCCGAGCACCTGGCCCGGATACAGCTGCTCAAGCCGGTCCACGTGGGCCATGCCGTTGAGGATGGGAACGATGCTGGTTCCAGGCCCGACGAAAGCGCCAATCTCGCCGAGGACGCCCTCCAACGCGGTAGCTTTGACCGTGACGAGGATCAGATCGAAGGCCTCGGACCCGTCCGGTGCCGTGATGGTTTTCACCGGGTGCGTCCGGTCAGCAGTGGGGGAGATGAAGCGCAACCCGTCGCGGCGAAGGACCTCCTGCTTGCGCGGCCGCACCAAATAAGTGACATCCCGTCCCGCTTCCTGCAGGAGCGTGCCGAACGCCCCGCCTGTGGCTCCGGCTCCGACGACGAGTATCCGCATGGGTGCATCCTACGTCAGTCAGGAAGGACCATACGTGCCGCCGTCAGCCTGCCACCGCCGCCATCGCCTCCTGCTTGGCCTGCATCCACTCGCTCAGCCACGGGGCACGGACGCTCGACGTGATCCGGCAGTCGGCCACGAAGGTTCCCCTGGCGCCGGCGTCGATCCACTCCGTGAGCGCGGAAAGGTCCGCCAGGGAGCGGATGATCGCCGACTCGGCACCGAGCGCGCGGGCGATGCCGCTGAAGTCCACCTCGGGGATCAGCATGGGCTTTTCGGTGAGGCCCTGGGAGCCGTACTGGTGGATCTCGGCTCCGTACGCGGCATCGTTGTAGATCACCACAATCGCGCTGCGGGCCGCGCCGATGAGCGATTCGAGGTCGGACAGGCCCATCAGGAACCCGCCGTCGCCGGAGGCCAGCACCAGGGTGCGGCCGTCCTCCAGCGCGCGGGCCGCCCCGACCGCGCTGGCCAGGCCCAGCCCGATGGCCTGGAACGCGGTCCCCACCATCACCAGGTCCTGCGGCCGCGGAATGTTCCAGTACATTGGCGCCCAGCCCACGAAGTGCCCGCCGTCCTGGACCACCGTGCGGCGCTCCGGCAGCACGGCGTCGAGTGCCGTGGCGAGGGAGCGCGGGTCCAGCCGGCCGTCCGCGGTCTCGTCGGAGCCCGGGTGGTGCCCGGGTCCCAAGGCCAGTCGCTTAGAAGCTTCCGCGCGCCAACCTTCAGCCGCAGCCTCACCATCAAGCAACGACAGAAGACGCCCCGCGGCGGACTTCGCGTCCGCGCTGACGAACGTATCCACCCGAGGGTGCGTCGGCTGCAGTGCGGCGTCGATCTGGATAACGGTGCTGTCCGGGCCGAGCAAGTGCCCGAACCGCATGGTGAAGGGGCTCAGGCTTGCCCCGGCCACAAGGACCACATCGGCCTCACCCATGAGCCCGGCTGCGGTGTCCGTGCCGAAGCCGCCCGCCACGCCGAGGTATCCCTCGCCCTGGAGGAGGTTGAGCGCCAGAGCGGTTCCGGCGGTCAGCGCGCCCAGACGGTCGGCGAGTTCCCGGAGCTCCGGGCCGGCGCCGGCGAGATGCGCACCACGGCCGGCGAGGATCAGCGGCCGCTTCGCCCCGGCGAGCAGCCGGGCTACCTGCCCGAGGCCGCCGTCGACGTCGTCCGTCACCTTTGGTGCCGACGGCACCGGAAGTTCCTCGTCCGCAGCCTCGAGTGCCGCGAGGTCGTAGGGAATGGCAATGACGACGGCGGTCCGCTTGGTGAGCGCGTATTCCACCGCCTGCTGCGTGATGGAGCCCGCGGCGTCGCGGGTGACGGTGAAGGTCGCCGCGCCGAGGCCTGCGGCGATTGCTGCCTGGTCCACGTCCTGGGGCCGGGCGCCGCTGCTCGGGGCGTCGCCGGTGACCAGCACCACGGGGATCTGCGCCTGGACTGCTTCCGCGAGGGCGGTGAGGGCATTGGTGTAGCCGGGGCCGTAGGTGGTGGTGCCCGCGGCGAGGCGTCCTGATGTCCGGTAGTAGGCGTCGGCCGCGGCGATGGCGGCTCCTTCGTGGCGGACGGGGGAGAAGCGGAGGCCCAGCTTTTCCGCGGCGTCCAGGAAGTAGACGTTTCCGTTGCCCATGACGCCGAAGACGTCGCTGAGATAGCTGCTGAGAACCTGCGCCACGCGGCCTGAGACGGTAAGTGAAGTCATGCAGGAATCTTGTGGGCTGGTTCACAGATGGGCAAGAGAGTCGAGTTCGATTGGGACATTTGGCAGGCGAATGCCGACTGAACTGAAAATATGCACACTTGTGGTGTGCATCACCCGTGCTTAGTGGGAAGGGCGGGATTCCTGTTCGGACAGCCGGCTTAGGAGGCCGTCGTAGCGGGGCGGCATGAGTTCCAGTACGGAAATGGCCGTGCTGGTCCGTTGGATTCCCTCGATTTCCAGGATCTCGTTGGTGATGCGGTAGAGGTCGGCCGTACTGCGTGCCACCACCTTGGCCATGAGGTCCGCGTCGCCGGTGGTGGCGTGCACCTCGATGACCTCCGGGATCGCGGCGAGCCCGTCTTCCACCGCACCTGTCCGGGTCTGGCTGATGGATAGTGAGAGGAAGGCCATCAGGTCATAGCCAAGCGCGGCGGGATCCAGCCTCCGGCTGAAGGAGCGGAGGGCACCGCTGCGCTCGAGTCGTGCGAGCCGGGCGTGGACGGTGTTCCGTGCGACGCCGAGTGTCCGCGAGAGTGCCAGGGCGCTGGCTTCGGGGTCCTTGTCGAGGGCCAGGATGATCCTGCCGTCGAGGGAATCCACGGTGCGGGGGTTCGGGATGGTCATATTTTCACCACAGACAGTCGAAGTTGAGCAGAAGTCCCAATGGGTTGAGGGTATCTTGCATGTGCGCCGGGTCACAATCATGATCGGTGCTCATGACCAGTGATCAGCTCCTGACCGCTCCGGACACCGCGGTTCCCACACTTCGCGGCGCGGTGGCCGGCCTCCCTCCCTATGTCCCGGGCCGGCGCAGCGCCGGTGTGGACATCGCAGCCCTCGCCAGCAATGAAAGCCACTACGAACCACTTCCCGCTGCCGCCGCGGCGGTGGCCGCAGCGGCCGGTACGATGAACCGCTACCCCGACAGCGCCGCCGTCGAACTCCGTGAACGGATTGCCCGCCACCTCGGCGTCACGGCCGGAGAGGTCGCGGTGGGACCCGGCAGCGTCGGCGTCCTCCAGCAGATCATCACCGGCCTGTGCGATGCCGGCGATGAAGTGATCTTCGCCTGGCGCTCCTTCGAGGCCTACCCCATCTTGGTTGAGCTGGCAGGCGCCCGGCCCGTCCGCATCCCGCTGGACGGCGCTGAGGGGCACGACCTCGAGGCCATGGCCGCGTCCGTCACTGACCGCACGAAGGTCATCCTGCTCTGCACGCCCAACAATCCCACCGGCGTGCCGATCAGCCATGAACGGATCGTGGCCTTCCTGCAATCCGTCCGCTCCGACATCCTCGTGGTGATCGACGAGGCGTACGTGGAATACGCCGAAGCGGGCAGCGGCCCCGATTCCCTGGCGCTGTACCGCCGGTATCCGAACGTCTGCATCCTGCGCACCTTCTCCAAGGCCTACGGGCTCGCCGGGCTGCGCGTGGGATACGCCGTGGCGGCGCCAGCCATCGCCGAGGGACTGCGCCGAACCGCCCTGCCCTTCGCGGTGAGCGCGCTGGCCCAGAAGGCCGCCATCGCGTCGCTGGATGCCAGGGACGAGATGGAAACCCGGGTGGCCGCGGTCAGGCAGGAACGCGCCCGGATGGCCGCGCAGCTGGAAGCCCAGGGCTGGACACTGCAGCCCAGCCAGGGCAACTTCCTGTGGATCCGTGCCGATGACCGCCTCTTGGCGGGGCTGGTGGACGCGTTTGACCGTGCGGGCATCCTGGTCCGGGCATACCAGGGGGACGGCGTGCGGATCACCGTTGCCGGCCCCGCCTCCAACGACCGCGTGCTCCGGCTCCTGGAAGCCCACGCAGCCTGACAACCCGCTGACCTGAAACCCAAACCCGTTCAACCTACAACCAGAGGACTCCCCATGGAACAACAGACAATGACGTCTGGCCGCGCACTGGGCGCCGCACTCAAACCCCGCCAGCTCACCATGATGGGCCTCGGAAGCGCCATCGGCGCGGGCCTCTTCATCGGCTCCGGCGCCGGCATCCAGGCCGCCGGCCCGGCCGTGCTGATCTCCTACCTCGTGGCCGGCACCCTCATCATCCTGGTGATGTGGGCCCTCGGCGAGATGGCCGCCGCCAATCCGGACAGCGGTGCGTTCTCCGTCTATACCGCCAAGGCCTACGGGCCGGTGGCCGGTGCCACGGTGGGCTGGCTCTGGTGGCTGCAGCTCGTGGTGGTCATCGCAGCGGAAGCGCTCGGTGCGGCAGGCCTGCTGTCCACCATCTTCCCTGCCCTGCCGGTGTGGCTGATGGCCTTCGTGTTCATCGTGGTGCTTACCGCTGTGAACCTCACCAGCGTGAAGAACTTCGGCGAGTTCGAGTTCTGGTTCGCCCTGCTCAAGGTGGCGGCCATCGTTGGCTTCCTCCTGGTGGGCGCGGCCCTGCTCTTCGGCTGGCTGCCGGGCGTCCAGTCGCCGGGCCTGGCCAACTTCACCGGCGACGGATTCGCGCCCGACGGCTTCGCCGGCATCGCCACGGCACTTTTCGTGGTGGCGTTCGCATTCGGCGGGACCGAGATTGTGTCCGTGGCGGCAGCTGAGACCGCCGAGCCTGCCCGCAGCGTGAAGAAAGCGGTCCGGACGGTGCTGTGGCGCATCCTGGTCTTCTACATCGGCGCCATCTTCGTTATCGCTGCCGTGGTTCCCGTGGGTTCGGCGGGGCTGAAGAGCCCGTTTGCCGCCGTGTTGGAGGCGGCCGGCATGCCCGGCGCGGCCACCGCCATCACCCTGGTGGCTGTCGCAGCGCTGCTCTCCGCGCTCAACGCCAACCTCTACGGTGCCTCCCGGATGGCGTACTCCCTCGCGGAGCGGGGTGAAGCACCCCGCCTGCTCGCTTCCGTGTCCAAGGCCCGGGTCCCGGTTGTCGCAGTCCTGGCCAGCGTCGCCTTCGGCGTTGTCACGGTTGTGCTGGAGCTGGCCTTCCCCGAGAAGGTCCTTCCCGTCCTGCTCAACATCGTGGGTTCGACGTGCCTGCTGGTGTGGACGTCCGCGCTCCTCGCCCAGCTCGCACTGCGTCTCCGTGCCGACCGCGACGGGACGGCGCTTCCCCTGCGGATGCCCGGCTTCCCGTGGCTCACGGTGTTTGGTCTGGTCATCCTCGCTGCTATCTTCACGGTGGGATTCATTGGCGAGGATTCCCGTCCCCAGCTCCTGAGCACGTTCGCACTCGTCGCGCTCCTGGCCGTGGCGAACTGGCTTCACCACCGTTCGGGCAATGTTCCGGGCCGCGTCGAATCTGAGGACCGCGATAAGGAGCCTGTGCTCATCGACTAAATCAGGTGCTTGAACCACTTTGGGGGTCGGTGCACGCGGAGGGCGCGTTGGCTTTGGCCGGGCGCGTCCTCCGTAACGCTTTGCCGAGCTGGCCATACTGACCATAAAATCGGCCAGCTCTGCCGCGTCTCATTCGTTGGGCCACGACTGCGGGCCGCCGCCACCGGCTGCTCCGGATGCGTGACCGGCCACCACGCTAGTCAAACAAGCTCCACCTCGGTGCTGCGAACGACCTTGTAAGTCGTCACTTCTTTGGGGTTCAATGTGAAGACGGGCTGGGACTTCTCTCTTGAGCTAATAAAGTCTTCCTCCGCGGGCAGATGGTTTCCGACGGGAGCTGGCCCAGAGGGCGGCGATACGGCGTCACCAACCTCGTCCTGGTCGAAGAAAAGGACGTAGGTGGGTTCAGCGTCTTGGGCGCTGCCCAGCCGGATGCCATCGATTCTGGTCTTCGGAACCCACCGAAAGAATTCGGTGACGATCTGCGTCGGGACGTATTCGATGTGGGAGCGACTGTCCGGCAGGAGCGGGGCAGTGACCGCTTGCGCGAAGTCGCGGAAGAACTGGAAAACCCCATACGCGTTTCGTTGTTTCACGTCAAAGATGCTGGGCAGCGTCAGCTCCCCGGTTAGATCCAGTACCGTGAGAGAGCGCTGATTTCGGAATGTCCCGATTCTCGCGAAGCTGTGTGTTCCATGAGTGGCGATTTCCCGTACTGCAGTTGTGGCGGCGGCAGAGGCGTAAAACATCGGGATGCCTTCAGGGCTCATGCGGTTGGCTGAAGCGAAGTGCGCAGGAGCAGGCCCGAGGTCTTCGGCCGTGCGAAGAGTCGACGTGGGGTTCTGGATTAGCCTTCCTCGAAAAAACTTGCTACCGGGCGGGATATCGAGGAGTAGGTCGAGGTCCCGATTTTCGACGTACGGAACCAGGGACCACAGGAAAGCCGCGGAGCGCTGGCCAGGAGTGGCCATAATTTCGCCACTGGCGTCGGGCATGAAGATGAAGCGTGACTCGGACTTCACAGCCGCCACGAAGCTTTCCCATTCCCACCGCACAACCTGCATCGAGTTTCCGTGGAGGCTGTGAATCCACTCGTGTTCCCGAGCAGCCCCCGATAGGAGTTCAACGAGGACTTCATCAACGTCCGAGGCGAAGACGCCCGCACAAACACTAGAAATGACGTCCCACGAGTCGAGATTCTCTGGGTCAAAATAGCCCCAATCCGGTTGGACTTGGTCCGGGGGGTCATAGAGGAACTCCACCGCGTCCATCACCTCCAGCAGTAGTGACTGGATCGGAAACAACAGCGAAGATGCATTGTCAGAGCTGTCTTTACACAGGCGGCAGCAAGCTTCCATAACTGCGCGGTTGGATAACAACGCAGTCAGCGAAGGGTCAATAATGTGTGACAGGCACATGTTGCCTTCAATTTCGTAATAACCACGCAACTCTATGAGTTCCTGTTCTCGCTGGCACTCTCCATGCCTAGAAGCTTGCCACACAACAAGCCACGTTCCGTTGGTTGCGGAGCAAGAACCACCACCTGGACATCCTGCGCACGATGACGGTCTTCAACGACACCGCCAGCTTCGACACCATCTCCGCCGGAGCGGCCATCGCCGCGTACTCGTTCCTGGGGTTCGACGCCGTCAGCACTCTCACCGAGGAGACCTTCGAGCCGCGCCGGACGGTGCCCCGCGCCATCATGCGGGTGGCCGTGATCGGCGGTGGCATCTTCGTGGCGGTGTCCTACGTGACCCAGCTGGCCCACCCCGAGGGGAGCTCGTAACCGCAGCGATCTCGTCGTTCCACCGAGTTGATCTCTGCATTCAGTGCCAGGCAAAACAGCAGGCCGGCCCTCGTGCCGTGAGCGGACGTCGCTGCCGGGGGCGCGAACGAGGCAGCGAAACGCTCGGTCAGACGGTTGGCCCGCCGTGTGAGGGGTCGTGCGTGCCCCGTAACGTGAGCGTCCGGTGGCCATCTTGGAGAGCGGCCGCCATCCCGTTGAAAGCCGTCGCGATTTCGCCCAGTTCATCCCGACGTCTGACCTCAATGCGATGGTTGAGCCTAGGCAGAACTTGGGCCGGACAGAGCGTGCCTGGCCGGCCTACGTTCGCGGTTCGGTACTAGGAAGTGATCTTCGAGAAGATGGCCTCGCCTGCGGCCTCCCAAGCCGGCCGACCCGAACCGACCTTGCCTGTCTTTGGGTCAACGAGATTTCCCGCGAATATCGTGTCTCCTGGAGCGAGAGGATGCTTTTCCGTCGGTTGCGCTCGCCCGAAGTCGAGAGCCTTCATCGCTTCGAGTGCCTGGTCGACCGGCCGGCCGGCCTCGCGCGCCTTGTAGACAGCGAAGGCCAACGCGTAAAGGACCCCGGCGCTGCCCAGATAGGTCTTCTCCCGAAGGTCTGCCGCCGTGCGCTCTCCCTCGATCACTGCCGCGATGTCTGGAAGCGCGCCAACGCCCTTCCAGAAAATCTCGATCAGCTCCTGAGCATCGCGCTGGTCGTGCTCAACCATTAGGTTAACGGCCTTATCCCAGCCGCCCGTCGTGCGCTGGGAAGTACCGATGAGCATGGTGCCGGTCATGTAGCGGATCGTCTTGAAAGAGAAGAGCTTGGCACTGAATTTGCCGGGCGAGTCGGACAGGAACTCGACGCGGTTGGCACCTTCGCCGAAGATCCGGAGTTCAGGGTTCTGTACGGTCGTGATTAGCACGACATTGACGGTCTGGCGTCGGTCCATGCTCATTGCGAGACTGCGCGTCTGCGGCTTTGTATTGCGCTGCAGGTCGGTGAAGTCCTGGGCCCGGTGGAGCGGGTTGTCGTCGATGACGATGATCACTGGTTGTCCGCTGCTACGGAGACGGCGACGGAGAGGATCGTCTTCTTCAGGGTGCTCGGTCATGACGTCGGAGTAGGCAGCAATGCGATGCTGGCCGTCACCGACGTCTAGTTGCGCACCGTAGGCAAGGTAAAGCGTGCCGACGCGCCCTGGACCGCCGTGATCGACTTCGGGTTCGAAGTGGGCCTCCTCCGGCTTCGCGTACAGAACGACTCCGTTCAGGACGAAGTCCTCCACCGTCTCCAGGTAGTCCGCGATGCGCCGCCGGTGCGGCTTATCCACGGGGCGATTCCCGTGTGGCTGCTCGCCTACGGGATTCCAGACATCGGGCGGTGTCACCGTCTTTACGAGGGAGATCGGGTCCATCGCGGTAGCGATCATTTGTCGGTCGCCCTGCTTATAGCCGATCCCCTTGAGCTGCAGTTCCATCAGTTGCCTCCTTAGCTCAAGTTGACATACGCAACGATATCAGCTAGGGTCGGCGCTTTCTATCCCCATTGGTCTAAAATTTAGTAGCCTGCTGGCGATTTCCATCCAGATGCGTCTATTATTTTCGCGTAGCAGGCTGACGATTCCACGTAGGAGTCAAGGGTCTGCGCGCCGCTGGCATTCTTCTCACCCAACTTCGTGCTCGTCTGCATCGCCCGCTCATGGCATTGGGAACGGCGACGGCCTACCCGAGCGCCGTCGCCTTAGTTGGCACGGCCGGCCGCTCGGCCGCATCCAGACGGTCAACACAGAATTTTCGCTGTCTTGGTGTGTCGACAGCACTGCTGGCTGGAAGCAACTTGTCCGCGGTCCTTGTTGTAGCCAGGCGGGGAGGGCCCCATCTACTGAGCCAGCCGACGATATAGCGACACACGGCTCATCCCGAGCATCTGGGCTACGTGAGTGGCAGGCTTACCGGCCGCGAGCATCTCACGGGCGTTCGGACAGTCACGCCCTGTATATGCGACAGCAGAGCCACCCAGCGCCGCCAAAAGACCGCTGTGCAACCTATTTCTGCTTTGCCTTCTTCAGGGCAGCGTTCTCTTTCTTTAGCGCCGCGTTCTTCTCTTTGAGTTTGGCTAACGCAATGGAGAAAGCCCCATCCTTCTTGATCTCTCGCGGGGTGCGGCTCGTCGGGCCAGACGTTCGTCCCATGAAATGTTCTGGTTCACCCCGGCGGCGTGTTCGAGGATTCGGCCTCCGCAGCCATCGCCCTGCAGATCGGCGGACAGCTCTTCGGCGCGGTCTTCCTGGCCGGCCTGGTGGTGGCGCAGTTCGCCTCCGGCCTCGCCGCGCAGGCCAGCGCCTCCCGCCTGCTGTACGCGATGGGCCGGGACTCGGTCCTGCCCAAGGCGGCCTTCGGCCGCCTCAGCGCCAAGTTCCACACCCCGGTGGTCAACCTGATCGTCACCGGCATCATCGGCCTGATCGCGATCTTCGTGGACGTGGCCACCTCCACGTCGTTCATCAACTTCGGCGCTTTCACCGCCTTTACGATGGTCAACGCCTCGGTGGTGTTCCACTACGTGCGCCAGCGCCGGGCCGGGAACCAGCTGAACCCTGTGTCGTACGTGGTGGTCCCGGTGATCGGCGCCGTCGTATGTGCCTACCTGCTCTCCCAGCTGGACGGCAACGCCATTACGCTGGGAGTGTCCTGGCTGGTGCTGGGCGTGGTGGTTCTGGCCCTGATCACGCGCGGCTTCAAGGCCGCGCCGCCGGAGATGACGGCCACGGAAAGGGCCACGGTTGAGGCGGCCGCCTGTGCTGGACGTCGGAGCTTGGCCGTCGCCTGAGCAGAGGGATGGAATAGCCGTGAGGATAGCGCTCGGGCAGCTGGAGTCGGGCACTGACGTCCAGGCCAACCTTGCGGCGATTGACCGGTTCGCCGCCGAGGCAGCCCGCGACGGCGCCACGCTGGTCGCCTTCCCTGAATACGCCACCTACGAGAAGAAGACGGTGGACGCGTCATTCCCGGCGGTGGCCGAGCCGCTGGACGGTCCCGTCTGCCAGGAACTCGCTCGCACCGCCCGCCGCCACCGCATCGCGCTGGTGGCGGGCGTGGTGGAAACCTCGGACGAGCCGGGCAAGGCGTACAACACGCTGGTGGCTTTCGGGCCCG
>NZ_JBDGML010000069.1:0-36308 GCF_057655195.1 Arthrobacter sp. Soil_N43 | reverse complement strand
CGGAGACGTGGAAGTCCAGCGGCGGGGAGGCCAGGATGATGCCGGTGAGGCCGCCGAAGAGGAACGTGATGAGGAAGCCGATGCTCCAGAGCATCGGGGTCTCGAAGGTGATTGAACCGCGCCACATGGTGCCGATCCAGTTGCAGAACTTCACGCCGGTGGGCACTGCGATGAGCATGGTCATGAATGCGAAGAACGGCAGCAGCACAGATCCGGTGACGTACATGTGGTGCGCCCACACGGTCACGGACAGGGCGGCGATGGCGATCGTTGCGTAGACCAGGCCCTTGTAGCCGAAGATCGGCTTGCGGCTGAAGACCGGGAAGATCTCGGACACGATGCCAAAGAACGGCAGCGCGATGATGTACACCTCGGGGTGGCCGAAGAACCAGAAGAGGTGCTGCCACAGGACGGCGCCGCCATTTTCGGGATCAAAGATGTGGGCGCCGAAGCGGCGGTCCGCGCCGAGGGCGAACAGTGCTGCGGCCAGCGGCGGGAACGCCATCAGGACCAGGATTGCCGTGACCAGGGTGTTCCAGGTGAAGATCGGCATGCGCCACATCGTCATGCCCGGGGCGCGCATGCAGATGATGGTGGTGATGAAGTTGACGGCGCCGAGGATGGTGCCGAAGCCGGACAGCGCCAGGCCGAAGACCCACAGGTCACCACCGATGCCGGGGCTGAATGTGGTGTTCGACAGCGGTGCGTACGCGAACCAGCCGAACGAGGCCGCACCCTGCGGAGTGATGAAGCCGGACACCGCGATGGTGGAGCCGAAGAGGAAGAACCAGAAGGCCAGGGCATTCAGCCGCGGGAAGGCAACGTCAGGGGCGCCGATCTGCAGCGGCATGATGACGTTCGCGAAGCCGGCGAAGAGCGGGGTGGCGAACATCAGCAGCATGACAGTGCCGTGCATCGTGAACAGCTGGTTGTACTGCTCTTTGGTCTGCAGGATCTGCATGCCGGGCTCGAATAGTTCGGCACGGATAAGCAGCGCCATCACGCCGCCGAGGCAGAAGAACACGAAGGACGCGATCAGGTACATGTACCCGATGGTCTTGTGGTCCGTGGAGGTGATCCAGTTGACGACGATGCGCCCCTTGGATTTCGGTACTACAGGTGATGCGGGAGCTTCGAGGATCCCGGCGGATTGAGTGTAAGTAGCCACGTCGCTCCCCTTACTTCTTCTCGGTCAGGCTCGGGTTGCGGTCGTACTCTTCGCCGAGCAGGCCCGTGTTGCCGTCCTGGCGGAGCTGGTTCATGTGCGCCTGGAATTCGGACTCCGAGACAACCTTCACGCGGAAGAGCATTTCGGAGTGGTATTCGCCGCAGAGCTCGGCGCACTTGCCGTCATAGGTGCCTTCTTTGGTGGGCGTGAACCGGATGTAGTTGGTCTTACCCGGGATCATGTCGCGCTTCTGCAGGAAGGCGGGAACCCAGAAGGAGTGGATGACGTCGCGGGAGTTCAGTTCCACGTCGACGGACTTGCCAACGGGCAGGTAGAGCGTGGGGAGCTTCTCCTTGTCCACCGCTTCACCGGTCAGGTGTGCCTGGACACCGGCTTCGTGGACGTCCTCGGTGATGACCTCGCCCTTCTTGTAGTTGAAGTCCCAGGCCCACTGCTTGCCGCGGACGTCAACAACGACGTCGGCCGGCTGCGAGCGGTCATCGATGGCCTGCTGGTCGCGGTCGGTGAAGTAGAAGAACACCAGGACCATGAACAGCGGAATGGTCAGGTAGAAGACCTCGAGCGGAAGGTTGAAGCTGGTCTGCCGGGGGAACCCGACGGTCCCCTTGCGGCGCCGGTAGGCGACGAGGCACCAAACGATCAAGCCCCAGGTAATGATGCCCACCACGAGCGCGGCAATCCATGAGTTGACCCAGAGGTCCATGATGCGGTCGGTATTACTGGTGGTCCCACGCTCAGTTGGCAGCCACCCCTTCTCTACCACTGGCGAACATCCAGTCAAAACCAACGCGCCGGCAATTGCCAAGCCAGTGATCGTAGTGATCGTTTTGCGTCGGCTGCCGGTTCGGTTCTGCGAACTCACAGACGGCCCTTCCTACTTGTTGCTGTTGCCAGGGCGGCCTATGGCGTCCCGGGCACACTAAAAGTTTTACTACTCGGTGTAGAGCTTACCGCTCCCCGCGCGTTTTCGCCCACATGTACTCACCCGTGTGGCGGCGCCGGTTATTACCGGCGCCGCCACACGTGAGGAAGGGCTAGCGGGCCCGTTAGTGGAATGAATCGCCGCAGGCGCATGAACCGCCTGCGTTGGGGTTGTCGATGGTGAACCCCTGCTTGGAGATAGTGTCCTCAAAGTCGATGCTGGCACCGCTGAGGTACGGCACGCTCATCTTGTCGACCACGACCTCGACGCCGTCATAATCGCGTACGGCGTCGCCCTCCAGAAGGCGCTCGTCGAAGTAAAGCTGGTAAATCAGTCCGGAGCAGCCGCCCGGCTGCACTGCAACACGAAGGCGGAGGTCTGTGCGGCCTTCCTGCTCAAGGAGGCTGCGGACCTTGCCTGCGGCAACGTCCGTCAGCTGAACCTCGTGGCTCGCCAGTTCGGCACTTGCCGCGCCGGTGGATTCGGTGCTGTTTTCATTGGTCGTAGTGCTCATTGGCCTACCTTCTAACGACGGTCCTGGCGGCCCCGCGTGCACGGTGCCTGCCCCTACGGAAACGGTATGGGCTATAGCTACATGCTACGTCGATAGCACGCGTAGCTCTAACTACAGGCGTAACCAAGGCCGTCCGCGACTTGTTCCCGTACAGGCCGCGGCGCGCCTGAAAGTCCCGGAGCCCTCAACCAAGACCCTCGTTGTTAAGACGTGCCAGGAGCAGCGCCTCCGCCACAACCGCATTCCGAAAGTCCCCAATATGGAGGGATTCGTTGGCGGAGTGTGCCCGTGAATCCGGGTCCTCCACGCCGGTGACGAGGATCTGGGCTTCCGGATACAGCTCAGTCAGGTCTGAAATGAACGGAATGGACCCGCCGATGCCCATTTCCACCGCCGGCACGCCCCAGGACTCCCCCAGCGCCCACATCGCGTATCCGGCAGCCGCCGAACCCCTGTCCGTAAGGTAGGCGTTGCCGCTCTCTCCCGGGGTGAACACGACCTTCGCCCCGAACGGGGCATTCGCCGCGACGTGGCGCCGGACTGCCTCCATCGCTTCGGCCGGCACCTGGCCGGGGGCGAGCCGGAGGCTGAACTTTGCCCGCGCCCGGGGCACCAGCGTGTTCGAGGCCACGTCAACTGCGGGAGCGTCGATGCCGATGATGGACAGGGCCGGCTTGGTCCACATCCGGGACGCTATCGAACCGCTGCCGGCCAGTTTAACGCCGTCGAGTACCGAGGCGTCCGCCCTGTACTCTGCTTCGGTCAGGTCCACCGTGGCGTCGTCAAAGCCGACGAGCCCGTCGATGGCCACGCTGCCCTCGTCATCGTGCATGGTTGCGATGAGGCGCGACAAGAGTGTGGGGGCATCCAGCACCGGGCCGCCGTACATTCCCGAGTGCACCGCATGCTCGAGGACCTGGACGTCGATGGTTCCGTCGATCAGGCCACGGAGGCTTGTGGTGAGCGCCGGGACGCCCACCTTCCAGTTGCTGGAGTCCGCCACGACAATGACGTCGGCGCGCAGCAGCTCCCGGTGGGTTTCCAAGAATGTGCGGAAGGTCGGCGAGCCCGCTTCTTCTTCCCCTTCGAAGAACAGGGTCACGCCCAGCCCGAACTGGTCACCAAGCACCTGGGTCACGGCAGCGTAGGCAGCGACGTGCGCCATGATGCCGGCTTTGTCGTCGGCGGCTCCGCGGCCGTAGAGCCGGCCTTCGCGTTCGACGGCGGTAAAGGGCTCTGATTCCCACAGAGCCGTATCGCCCGGCGGCTGCACGTCGTGGTGGGCATAGAGCAGTACGGTGGGCTTGCCTTCTGCTGCTTCGCGGCGGGCCACGACGGCCGGTCCCCCGGCCGTTCCGTCCTCCTTAGTGCACCGGAGTATCCGGACGTCTTGGAAACCGGCGCCACGAGCCAGTGCGGCAGCGGCTTCGGCGCTGCGGTCCAGCTGTGCGGGATCGAAGCTGGCCCAGGCGATGCCGGGGATGCTGACCAGGTTCTTCAGGTCGGACATGGTGGCCTCAAAGCCGGCGTTGACGGCATTCCGCAGGGCGTCCGTGTCGATGCCGGCAACCGAACTGCCCGAATGTTGCGGGGTGGCCGCAGATGGTGAAGTCATGGCCAAAACACTACCCGTGGCGCAGCCCACAACGTAGAAGACGCCACCGGCCTCGCCAGCGCGTGTCACGCCGGGTGATGCCCGCGCTTTGGCATGACGGGCGGCCGGGCCCTGCAAGGTATTCTGTTTTGGTGTTTGGACGTAAAAAGGAAGCGCCAGCGGCGCAGGACGTAGTAGACCAACAGGCTGCCGATGCAGCTGGCCGGCAGCCCGGGGTCATGGGCAAGGGTGCACCCACGCCCAAGCGCAAGGCGCAGGAAGCGGCACGCAAGCGGCCCCTCGTGCCCGAGGACCGCAAGGCCTCGAAGGCGGCAGAGCGTGCCGCTGTGCAGGAGCAGCGCCTGAAAATGCGCCAGGCCCTCGATACCGGCGACGAGAAGTATCTCCCGATCCGTGACAAGGGGCCGCAGAAGCGGTTTGCCCGCGACTATGTGGACGCGCGGTTCAGCCTCGGTGAATACCTCATGTTCGGTGCGTTGGTCTTTGTGATCATCTCGCTCGTGGTTCCCTCCACCAGTGAACAGATGATTTATGTCCTCGGTGGGTTCTGGGTCATGTTCCTGGCAGTCTTCGTGGACGTGTTCATCCTGTCCCGGCAGCTGCGCAAGAGGCTGATTCAGAAGTTCGGCGAGGTGGAGCGGGGCACCGTCTGGTATGGCTCGATGCGCTCCCTGCAGTTCCGGAAGCTTCGACTCCCCAAGCCGCTGGTCCGGCGCGGCCAGTACCCGTCCTGACCAACGGCTTTCCATGCTCCGGGCCCGTTTCCGGATCCGACGCAGAACGCAGCAGCCCCCGGCGGTGTTACCGCCGGGGGCTGCTGCGTTCCCTGGGGCCGGGCTGTCTTAGCCAGCGCGCCGGGCTTTGGCCAGCCGCCTGTTGATGCGCGCTGCCCAGAACGGCCCTTCATAGAGGAAGGCCGTGTACCCCTGAACGAGGGTGGCACCGGCATCCAGCCTGTCCTGCACGTCCTGGGGCGTCTCTACCCCGCCCACGGAAACCAGCGTCAGCCGGCCGGCCGTTGCTTCCTTGAGCCGGCGCAGCACCTCCAGGGAGCGTGACTTCAGCGGGGCCCCGGACAGCCCGCCCGCCCCGCAGGCTTCAATCTTTTCGCTGTCGGACTTCAGGCCCGTCCGTCCGATGGTTGTATTCGTGGCGATGATGCCGTCCAGGCCCAGGTCCAGCGCGAGCCGGGCGACGTCGTCGATGTCCTCGTCGCTGAGGTCCGGGGCGATCTTGACCAGGAGGGGCACGTGGCGCCCGGCTGCTTTGTCGGCTTCCTCCCCGACGGCAGTCAAAAGGGGCCGCAAGGTCTCCACGTTCTGCAGGAGCCGGAGGCCCGGCGTGTTGGGGGAACTGACGTTCACCACGAGGTAGTCGGCCGCGGGAGCGAGGCTGCGCGCGCTGATGAGGTAATCCTCCACGGCGTCCTCGAGTTCCACGATTTTGCTTTTCCCGATGTTCACCCCGATGAGGGGACGAACCTTGGGATGACGCCGCTGCAGGGCGGCCCGGGCCGACTTGAGGCGCGGTGCCACGGCAGCTGCGCCGTCGTTGTTGAAGCCCATCCGGTTGATGACGGCACGGTCTTCGATGAGCCGGAACAGCCGCGGCTGCTCATTGCCGGGCTGGGCACGGCCGGTGATGGTGCCCACCTCGACATGGCCGAAGCCGAGTTCAGTCAGGGCCTCGATGCCGTGGCCTTCCTTGTCAAAGCCGGCGGCGAGCCCGAACGGCGACGGAAACGTAAGGCCGAATGCACTCGTCTGCAGGGACGCGGGCGGGGCCGTAAAGCGCGCCAGCAGTCGGCCCGCTCCGGAGGAATGGGCCAGGCGGATGCCCTTGAAGCCGATTTTGTGGGCGCGTTCGGCGTCCATCCATGAAAAGGCCAGCCTGAAGAAAGTGGGATATACGCGCATGCCTCTAGTTTTCCGTCTTCGGCGGTGCAGACCAAACCAGCCCGGGCACGTGTCGGCCACACCGCAGCGGAAAGTCTACTCTGGTGCCATGGAGTGGCAGAGCGATATCCTCGGCGAGGGGTTCGAATCCTATGCCTTTGGGGCTGTGGGCGCCGACGGCGTCACCCGCACTGCGACGCTTGTCCGGTATGCCCCGCTGACGGAAACCGCCCCGTCCGCGGCTTCACGGGAGCGGCGCCGTGCCGTGCTGTTCCTGCACGGCTGGAGCGATTACTTCTTCAATGGTGAACTGGCACGCTTCTGGAACGGCCAGGGCTTCGAGTTCTTTGCCTTGGACATGCACAACCACGGCCGCAGCCTGCGGCCGGAGACACACGGCGGGTACGTTGCCGACCTCGCAAACTACGACGCCGAAATCGGCGCCGCCGTCGGCATGATCACCGCGATGCAGCCCACGGCGCCGCTGTCCCTTGCCATGATGGGGCACTCCACCGGAGGCCTCGTGGCAGCCCTGTGGGTGAGCCGGAATCCGGGGGTGGTGTCACAGCTGGTCCTGAACAGCCCGTGGCTGGAAATGCACGGCAGCTCCTTGGTGCGGCGGGCCGCGTGGACCATGGTGGAGCCCCTCGCCCGGCTGCGGCCGGAGGCTGTGCTCCGGCTGCCCGAACGCGGCTTCTACTGGCGCAGCATCAGCAGCTCCGCGGAAGGGGAATGGACCCTGGATGACAAGTACCGGCCTCCCATGGCCTTTCCGGTCCGCGCCGGCTGGCTCAGCGCCGTCCTTGCCGGCCAAGCCCAGGTGGCGCGCGGGCTCGGCATCGACATCCCCATCCTCGTCCTTATTTCGCGGGCCAGCGAGAACGGCCTGGTCTGGAACGAGGAGATGCGCAGGACGGACGCGGTGCTGGACGTCAACGTCATCGCCGTACGGGCCCTGTCACTGGGCCGGAGTGTGTCCGTGGAGCGCATTGACGGCGCCCTACATGACGTTTTCCTGTCCAGCGCCGAGGTGCGTGCGGACGCGTACCGGCGGCTGACGCGCTGGATCCGCGGTTATGCGGACCCCTCGCCCTAGGCGGCTGTGAGTTGTGCCCAGAAGGGCAAGGGAACCACGGCTGTCCAGACGTTTCTGCCGTTGCCCAGCTTCTAGCCGGCCTGGTGGGCAGCCGCTCCTGTGTCGGCGGCGTCCACCGCTCCCCCGTAGCGGCGGTCCCGCTGGGCGTAGATGCCCACGGCATCCCAGAGCGTGCGGCGGTCGACGTCCGGCCAGAGCGTGTCCAGGAAAACAAACTCCGCGTACGCAGACTGCCAGAGCATGAAGTTGGAAAGCCGCTGTTCCCCCGAACTGCGCAGGAATAGGTCGACGTCGGGCAGGTCCGGTTCGTCGAGGAACTTCTGGACCGTTTTCTCGGTGATCGAACCGGGCTTGAGCCGGCCGGCGGCGACTTCTTCGGCAATGGCCGTTACGGCGTCGGCAATCTCGGCGCGGCCGCCGTAATTAACACACATGGTTAACGTGCACGTGCTGTTTCCGGCGGTGTAGGCCTCGGCCTCTTCCAGCTCGCGGATCACCGATCCCCACAGCTTGGGCCGGCGGCCGGACCAGCGGACCCGCACGCCCCATTCGTCCAGCTGGTTCCGCTGCCGGCGCAGCACATCCTTGTTAAATCCCATCAGAAAGCGCACTTCCTCCGGGGAGCGCCGCCAGTTTTCCGTGGAGAACGCGTAGACGGTGACGTACTTGATGCCGAGTTCTATGGCGCCGGCCACGACGTCCAGCAGCGCGGGCTCCCCCGCTTTATGGCCCTCGATGCGGGGCAGCCCCCGCTGGTTGGCCCAGCGTCCGTTGCCGTCCATGACGATCGCCACGTGCCGGGGCACGAATTCCGCCGGGATCGCCGGCGCCAAGGCGCCGGAAGGGTGCGGGTATGGCGGAACCACAGGAGCGGTGCGGCGCCGGGCAGGGGTGGTCTTCTTTCCCAAGGACACTGTTAGGTACGCTCCACATGTTTGAGGGATTTCAGGACACGTTCGAGGTGCCACTGCAGATAACTGGCCACGAGGCCTGCCGCTTCCCGCCGGTGCAGCGGCAGTGAGGAATCCGCCGTCGTCCAGTTTCCGGTGAGCAGGGCACCCAAGAGCGCCACCGTCTCGGCGGCCGGGGCGGCTGATCCGGGCGGCCGGCAGTCGTTGCAAACCATGCCGCCCAGCGGCGCGGAAAACGCGTTGTGGGGTCCGGCTGCACCGCAGCGCGCGCAGCGGGTGAAGCTGGGGGCCCAGCCTCCGGTGGCGAGGGCACGCAACAGGTACGAGTCCAGGATCAGTTCCGGCGTGTGGTCCCCGCGGCTCAGGGCCGCCAGCGCGCCGACGAGCAGGTTGTACTGCGCTGTGCCGGCCTCGCCGTCGACGTCCGTCAGCTTTTCGGCGGTCTCCGTCATAGCGGCGGCGACTGTGTACCGGCCGTAGTCGGCGGCGATGTTCCCGCCGTAGGCTCCCTTGGCCTCAGCCTGGGTGACGATGTCCAGGGATTTGCCGGAGACGAGCTGCAGATCCGCCACCATGAAGGGTTCGAGGCGGGCGCCGAAGCGGCTGCTGGTGCGGCGGACGCCCTTCGCGACCGCCCTCACCTGGCCGTGGTGCTTCGTCAGCAGCGTGATGATCCGGTCCGCTTCGCCCAGTTTATGGGTACGCAGCACTACGCCTTCATCGCGGTAGGCACGCGCTGCAAATGACTGTTGGACCACGCCTAATCTTCGCACTGTCTGCCGGAAAACCCTGCTTTCCGGGGTGCAGGTGCGCCGCCGGACCGGCGGCGCACCTGAACAAACCGCACCTGAACTCGTTAAGCCTGGGCGTCCCGGACAGCACGGTTCACGGCCGAGATGACGGCCTTCAGCGAGGACATGCTGGTGTTCGGGTCAATGCCGATGCCCCACAGCACCCGCTCACCGACGGCGCATTCCACGTAGGCCGCGGCGCGGGCGTTTCCGCCTTCCGAGAGGGCGTGCTCGCTGTAGTCCAGCACCCGGACATCCACGCCGTCCTGGCCGAGGATGTCCAGCAGCGCAGCGATGGGACCGTTGCCGGTGCCGGTGCGCCTGACCTGGACGCCGTCCACGGTGAGGGCGGTGTGCAGGGTCATGGAGCCGTTGTCATCGGTTTCCGTCTTGACTGTTCCCAGGGAGTAGCGGCCCCACTGGCGGTCGGACGAATCGGACGGCAGGTACTCGTCCTGGAAGACCTGCCACAGCTGGGCGCCGCTGACCTCGCCGCCGTGGGTGTCGGTGCGGCGCTGGATAACGCCGGAGAATTCGATCTGGGCGCGACGGGGCAGGTCCAGGCTGTGCTCGTTCTTCAGCAGGTAGGCCACCCCGCCCTTGCCGGACTGCGAGTTCACGCGGATGACGGCCTCGTAGCTCCGGCCCAGGTCCTTCGGGTCGACCGGCAGGTACGGGACCTGCCAGGTGAAGTCGCTGACTTCCTTCCCTGCAGCTGCGGCGTCCTTCTCCAAGGCCTCGAAGCCTTTCTTGATGGCATCCTGGTGGGACCCGGAGAACGCCGTGAAGACGAGGTCGCCGCCATAGGGGGCCCGCTCGGCCACGGGCAGCTGGTTGCAGTACTCCACCGTGCGGCGGATTTCGTCAATGTCGGAGAAATCGATCATCGGGTCGATGCCCTGGACGAACATGTTCAGCCCCAGGGTAACCAGGTCCACGTTGCCGGTCCGCTCGCCGTTGCCGAACAGGCAGCCCTCGATGCGGTCGGCTCCGGCCAGGTAGCCGAGCTCGGCGGCGGCGACGCCGGTCCCGCGGTCGTTGTGGGGGTGCAGGGACAAAATGATGCCCTCGCGGGGGTGCAGGTGGCGGCTCATCCACTCGATGGAATCTGCGTAGATATTCGGCGTGGCCATCTCAACCGTGGCCGGCAGGTTAATGATGACCTGGCTGTCCGCGGACGCTTCGAAGACATCGGCCACCGCGTTGCAGACGCGGACGGCGTATTCGAGTTCGGTTCCCGTGAAGGACTCCGGTGAGTACTCGTAGGTGATGTGCGTGTCCGCCAGCGTTTCCTCGTACTTCTTGCACAGGCGTGCGCCCTGCAGTGCGATGTCCAGGATGCCGTCCTCGTCCTGGTTGAAGACCACACGGCGCTGCAGGACCGACGTCGAGTTGTAGAGGTGGACGATGGCCTGTTTGGCGCCGACCAGGGACTCGTAGGTCCGCTCGATCAGGTGCTCGCGGGCCTGCGTCAGCACCTGGATGGTGACGTCGTCCGGGATGTGGTTTCCTTCGATCAGCTGACGGACGAAGTCAAAGTCAGTCTGCGAGGCAGACGGAAAGCCGACCTCGATTTCCTTGTAACCCATGCGTACCAGCAGCTCGAACATCTTCATCTTGCGGGCCGGGCTCATGGGGTCGATCAGGGCCTGGTTGCCGTCGCGCAGATCCACTGCACACCAGCGCGGCGCCTTCGTGATGACTTTGTCCGGCCACGTCCGGTCCGGCAGTTCAACGGTGATCTGGTCCTGGAACGGGATGTAGCGGTGGACGGGCATTCCTGAGGTCTTCTGTGCGTTTCGCATTACTATCGGGGCCTTTTCTGTGATTCCTGAGTGAAAGGTGGCCGGGCAACACAAACTCCGCGACGAGGGTGGGCCTTGCGCTAGATCGCGTCTGAGGCCTCGCCGCGGCAGCTAAGAAGAAGCAGTTCTGCGCGCACCATTTCACAGTAACACGGGTGCGTAAGATGAAGGAGCAACACCCTCGCAACGTCCACCATGCAGACGCTGCACCGGTGCCAGCGCCGGCGGCAGCCCGTCATCGAAGGAGCTTCTGTGCCACATTCGGGGATCGCCCTGTCAAATATCGACCACAGCGTCCGGCCACAGGACGACCTGTACCAGCACGTGAACGGGGCATGGCTCAAGAGCACCACCATCCCGGATGACCGCCCGCTGGAGGGGACCTTCACTGCCCTGCGGGACGGGGCGGAACTCGCGGTCCGGGAGATTATCGAGGAAGCCGCCGGCAAGGGACCTGCGGCCAGCGGCATTGAACGTAAGATCGGCGACCTCTACAACAGCTTCATGGACGAAGCCGCCGTCGAGGCCAAGGGCATGGACCCGATCCGCGCCAGGCTGGACGAGGTGTTCGCCACCACCAGCATCCGAGAGCTCGTTGCCCTTGCCGGCCGGCTTTTCCGGGCGGACGTGTCCGGCCTCTTCTACATCTACCCCGCCCCGGACGCCGGAAATCCCGACCGGGTGCTGCTGTACACCGGCCAGGGCGGCCTGGGACTCCCCGACGAATCCTATTACCGCGAGGAAAAGTTCGTCCCCACCGTGGAAGCGTACCGGGATTACGTGGGCACCATGTTCGGCATGGCAGGCATCGCCGATCCTGCGGCGGCAGCGGCCCGCGTCGTCGCCCTGGAAACCGCCCTTGCCTCGCACCACTGGGACAACGTGACACTGCGGGACCCGCAGAAAACCTACAACCTGAGGTCCGCGGAGCAGCTGAATGAGCTGTTCCCCCTGCTGGACGCCTGGTTCGAGGCGGCGAACATCGTTCCGGACAAGCGCCAGGAGATAGTGGTCAGCACGCCCGATTTCTTCGCCGGCGCCGCAGCCCTGCTGGTCTCGGAATCCCTGCCCGTGTGGCAGGAGTGGCTGGCCCTGCGCGTCATCAACTCTGCGGCCCCTTACCTTTCCTCGGCCTTCGTCGACGCGAACTTCGCGTTCTACGGCACCACGATCAGCGGCACACCCCGGAACAAGGACCGCTGGAAGCGGGGGGTCGCAGTCGTCGAAGCAGCCCTGGGCGAAGCTGTGGGGCAGATCTACGTTGCCCGGCATTTCCCCGAGAGCCACAAGGAGCGCATGCAGACCCTCGTCGCCAACCTGATCGAGGCCTACCGGCAGAGCATCACGGACCTTTCGTGGATGGGCGAGGACACAAAAGCAGAGGCGCTCCGCAAGCTCGGGGCCTTCCGCGCCAAAATCGGCTACCCGGACGAGTGGATCGACTATTCGGCGGTCACCATCGATCCCTCGGACCTGCTCGGCAACGTCGAACGCGCCCACAATGCCGACGTCGACCGCCACCTTGACGAGGTGGGCAAGCCTGTCGACCTGAACAAGTGGCTCATGACGCCGCAGACGGTTAACGCCTACTACCACCCGATGCTCAACGAGATCGTGTTCCCGGCGGCGATCCTGCAGCCGCCGTTCTTCACTGCGGACGCTGACGACGCCGTCAACTACGGAGGAATCGGAGCGGTGATCGGCCACGAGATCGGCCACGGGTTCGACGACCAAGGCTCGCAGTTCGACGGCACCGGTGAACTGCGGAACTGGTGGACCGAGGATGACCGCAAGGCGTTCGAGGCGCTGACCAGCCGCCTTGTCGACCAATACAACATGCTCTCCCCGTCGGCGGCACCGGGTCACACCGTGAATGGACGGCTCACCCTGGGCGAAAACATCGGCGACCTCGGCGGCCTCACCATTGCCTACAAGGCGTACCGGCTCAGCCTCGACGGGCAGGAACCACCGGTGCTGGACGCGCTGACGGGCGAGCAGCGGTTCTTTGTCTCCTGGGCGGCGGCCTGGCGCCAGGTCATCCGTGGGGAGGAAGCGATCCGGCGGCTGGCCACGGACCCGCACTCCCCCAATGAATTCCGCACCAACGCCATCGCGAGGAACCTGGACGCCTTCCACGCCGCGTTCAGCGTTACCGAAGAGGACGGCATGTGGATGCCCCCGGAGGAACGCGTCAGCATCTGGTAGTACGGCAAAATGCCGGGCCAACCATTGGTTGGCCCGGCATTTTCATGACCGGTTCCTGTCGGATCAGGTCAGCCTGCGCCCTCTGCGACGATCAGTTCCGGATTCGCCGTCTGGCAGGTGGCATCCTTGGCCGTCTGGTTGACGATGTCCTTGGGAACCGATGCCTTGCCGTACTTGGACCCCGAGGCGAAATCGGCACCGAGATACAGCTGGACTCCGGAGACTCCCGGCGACGGCGCCACCTGGCTGGCCGGAATGCCGAACAGTGCGGCGACGTCGGCCGCCACGTCGGCGAAGTCGGTCCCGTAGTACACCATGGTTTGCGCTGCGGGGCCCGCTTCCAGCTGTCCTGTCTGCGTGAAGCCGCCCGTGACCAGCGCGTCCACGATCTCCTGCGCCCGCGTGGGCACCGCGGTTCCGTTGGCCACGGTAACCGGCTGCAGCGCCTTGTCGTACGGCGCGGCCGGTGTGGTGGGCGTGGGTGTGGGTGTGGCGGAAGGCGCCGCCGGAGTGGTCGGCTTCGGCGAAGCGGACGGCGACGGGCTCTGCTTGCCGTCCGGATCGGTCAGGTCGATGTCCTTCTTCAGGGCGGCGAAAAGCTGTGAGGCCGCCGGCTGGGCCGGTTCCAGCCTGTTGGGATCGCTTGCGGCAGGGACGGTCGGCACCGCAACGAAGGCCACTTTGCTGACATCGATCGTCTTGAGGCGGTTGCCGATGGTGATCATCGCCGGCACGGACGAAAGGCCCTCGTCGACGGTGAGGTTCTTCGTCACGACGTCGGCGATGTTGAGCATCTTCACCGGGTCGGACAGGGTGCCGTCATCCTTGATCTTGCGGGTCAGCGAGGACAGGAAGCCCTGCTGGGCCTTGATGCGGCCAAGGTCGCCGCCGTCGGCGAAGGCGTGACGGGTGCGCAGGTAGGCAAGGGCCTGCTCGCCCTGGACCTGGGACTTGCCCTTCGGAAGGCGCAGCCGGGAGTCAGGGTCATACACGGCGTCGCTGATGCAGACCTCCACACCGCCGACGGCGTTTGACAGCTCCTTGACGGCGTTGAAGTCGGCCATCATGAAGTGGTCCACCTCGAGTCCGGTGAGCTTGTTCACGGTGTCGACGGCGCAGCCGATGCCCGCTTCGCCCATGGCCTCGTTGATCATGACTCCGGTGCGCGCCGGAAAGTCCTTGCCCGTCTTCTGGTCCGTGCACCGGGGGATGTCGACGAGGAGGTCTCGGGGGAAGCTGACGACGCTGACGCGTTTGTTGTCCTCCGAGATGTCCATGAGCATCATGACATCCGACTTGCCGTAGCCTTTCGAATCGTCGGCGGTGCCGTAGCCGGCGTTCTTGCCGTCCCGGGTGTCGGACCCCAGGATGAGAATCTGCAGGCGGCCCGTCGCATCGTCCACGGTGTCGGTCTTGTTGCTGCCCGCCCCGAGGGCAGACGAGGAAATGTTCATCTGCAGCCTGAAGTACCAGTAGCCGGCGAATGCGAGGCCGCCCAGCAGGACAACGGCGACGACGGCGGTGGTCACCTTCAGCCAAACGGGCCTGTGGCGCAGGTTCAGATGGCGGGCAGCCCCAAGGCGGGCATCTCCGGCATGCCGGGCAGCTGGCTGGGACCGGGCAGGTGCGCCCGGCCCTTGGGCGCGGTTGTCGCGGCGTAGCACCAAAGGGTGTACCTTCCTCTAAAAACGAAATCCGGCTTATTTTAGTAGCCGAGTCTGGGAAAACGCCGTAAGCGCACCCAGCTCCGGCGTGGGAACGCCGGGAAAGAGCGTGGTGCGGGCTAAAACCCGAGCTTAACGAGCTGCTTGGGGTCGCGCTGCCAGTCCTTGGCCACCTTGACGTGGAGGTCGAGGTAGATCCGCGTGCCGAGCAGGGCTTCGATTCCCTTGCGTGCGTTGGTGCCAACCTCCCGCAACCGGCTTCCGCCCTTGCCGATGATGATCGCCTTCTGCGAGGGCCGCTCCACGTAGAGGTTCACCCGGACGTCGAGAAGCTGGTTGTCCTCCGCCCGGCCCTCGCGCGGAACGATCTCGTCAACCACCACGGCAAGGGAGTGCGGAAGCTCGTCCCGTACGCCCTCGAGCGCCGCCTCGCGGATAAGTTCCGCCACCATGACCAATTCCGGCTCGTCCGTCAGCTCACCGTCCGGGTACAGGGGAGGCGACGGCGGCATGTGGCTGATCAGCACGTCGGCCACCGTGCCCACCTGGAACCCGTCCGTGGCGGACACCGGCACGATGTCCTTCCAGCCTTCTTCGCCCAGCACTTCACGGCCCAGGGCCGCGACGGCGAGCAGCTGCTCGGTCAGTGCCTGCCGGTCGACGAGGTCGGCCTTCGTGACGATGGCGATCACGGGCTTGCGGCCCACTGCTGCGAGCTGTGCGGCAATGAACCTGTCGCCGGGGCCGATTTTTTCATTGGCCGGAAGGCAGAAGCCGATGGCGTCCACTTCGGCGAGCGTGTCCGCGACAAGGTCGTTGAGGCGCTTTCCGAGCAGGGTCCGCGGCCGGTGGAGACCGGGCGTGTCAACGAGGATCAGTTGGGCGTCCTCACGGTGGACGATGCCCCGGATGGTGTGCCGGGTCGTCTGCGGCTTGGCGGAGGTGATGGCGACCTTCTTGCCCACCAGGGCGTTGGTCAGCGTCGATTTCCCGGCGTTCGGCCGGCCCACCAGCACCGAGAACCCGGCGTGGTAGCCGCCAAAAGGTGCGCCGCCGTCGGCCTTATTCTGCTTGCTCACGTGGAACTCCCTGTTGCATTTGTTTTGCCTCGTCGAGAAGGTCTTCAAGGTCAGTATTCATCGGAACGGCATTGCTGGGAACAGCGCCTTTGGGAACGGCGGCCGCAATGATGTGGCTGACGCGGTTTCGGCGGCCTTCCAGCCGCTCGGCCCGGAGCGAGACGCCGTCTACTTCCACGGCGCTGCCCACGATCGGCACGCGGCCCAGCGCCTTGGCCAGCAGGCCTCCCACGGTGTCCACTTCGTCGTCCTCGAGCTCGAGGTCGAAGAGTTCGCCGAGGTCGTCGATGCTCATTCGCGCGCTGACACGGTACGTGCCGTCCCCCAGGTCCACCACTTCGGCGCTTTCGGTGTCGTATTCATCCACGATCTCACCGACGAGCTCTTCGATCAGGTCCTCAAGGGTGACGAGCCCGGCCGTTCCGCCGTACTCGTCGATGACTATCGCGACGTGCGTCGACTCTTTTTGCAGCTCCCGCAGCAGGTCGCTCACCGACTTGGAGTCGGGGACGTACCGCACGTCGCGCGCCAGCTCTTCCACCAGCGGCGGTTCTTCATCCGGCGCCAGGCCGTGGATGACGGCGGCCACGTCCTTGAGATAGACGATCCCCAGGATCTGGTCGGTGTTTTCCCCGATGACCGGAATCCGTGAGTATCCGGAACGCAGGAACAGCGACATGGCCCGGTGCAGGCTGGAGCCGGCGTCGATGCTCAGGATGTCCGTGCGGGGCACCATGACGGAACGGACCAGGGTGTCGCCGAAGTCGAAGACCGACTGGATGAGTTCGGCCTCGTTGTCCTCGATCATGTCCGATTCGGTGGCCCTGTCCACGAGCTCCCGGAATTCTTCCTCGCTGAAGAACGCGTCGTCTCCGCCGGGCGAGCCGGGTGCCACCGTGCTGCCGAGCCTGACCAGCCAGCCCGGAATGGGTCCGAGGACCCAGGCCAGGAACCTGATCATGGAAGCCGAGAACAGCACCACTCCGGCGGCATGCGAGCGGCCCAGCTGCCGGGGTGAGACGCCCACGATCACAAAGCCCAAGACGGCCATGATGCCCGTTGCCGCGAGGCCGGCGAGCCACACATTGTCCAGCAGGCTGTAGAAGAGCACCGCCACGGCAACCGCGGATGCAGTCTCGAACCAGATGCGCCAGAACCTGAGGGCGCGCATGTGCGTCATCGGCTGGTCCAGGATCCGCCGGAGCGCGGTCCCGCGGCTCTTCAGCAGCGCCTGCTCGGCATCGTGCCGCGGGAGGAAGCTGAACGCCGCCTCGGCGGCCGTCAGCAGCGCTGCGGCACCAAGGAACAGCAGCGCCATGCAGACAAGGAGCGGTGATGTCACTGGATGGTCTCGGAGGGAGCTTCTTTGCCGGTGAACTCTGCCAGCAGCTCACGCTGCAGGCCGAACATTTCTGCCTTTTCTTCCGGTTCCGCGTGGTCGTAGCCCAGGAGGTGCAGGATGCCGTGTGTAGTCAGCAGCAGCATTTCGTCCTGCGTGGAGTGGCCGGCGTTGCGCGCCTGGACCTCCGCCACCTGTGGACAGATGGCGATGTCGCCCAGCATTCCCTGCGGCGTCGGCTTGTCCGGGGTGCCCGGCGTGAGTTCGTCCATGGGGACGGAGAGCACGTCGGTGGAGCCGGGTTCATCCATGAGCTCGATGTGCAGTTTTTCCATGGCGGGCTCATCCACGAGCAGGATCGACAGCTCGGCCTGGGGGTGGATGTACAGCTGTTCGAAGATGAACCGGGAGAGCGCCACCAGCTGGGCCTCGTCCACCTGGACGCCCGATTCATTGTTCACTTCGATGCTCATGCGTGCTCTCCCCGTTTTTCCCGGGGAACGGAATGCTTAACCCGGTGTCGCTGTGCCTCGTCCCAGATGCCGTAGGCGTTGACGATGTCGCCGACCAGCCGGTGGCGCACCACGTCCGCGGCGTCCAGAACCGAGAAATTGACGTCGTCGATGCCCTGCAGGATTTCTTCGACTATCCGCAGGCCCGAACGTGTTCCGAACGGCAGATCCACCTGGGTGACGTCACCGGTGACCACCATCTTCGACCCAAAGCCCAGGCGTGTCAGGAACATCTTCATCTGTTCGGGCGTGGTGTTCTGCGCCTCGTCCAGGATGATGAAGGCGTCGTTGAGCGTCCGGCCCCTCATGTAGGCCAGCGGCGCCACCTCGATGGTGCCGGCCGCCATGAGCCGCGGAATGGATTCGGGGTCGATCATGTCGTGCAGGGCGTCGTACAGCGGCCTCAGGTAGGGATCGATTTTGTCGCTGAGCGTGCCCGGGAGGAACCCGAGGCGCTCCCCCGCTTCCACTGCCGGTCGGGTGAGGATGATCCGGCTGACTTCCTTTTGCTGCAGCGCCTGCACGGCCTTGGCCATCGCCAGGTAGGTCTTGCCCGTGCCGGCCGGGCCGATTCCGAAGATCACCGTGTTGGCGTCGATCGCGTCCACGTAGTTCTTCTGGTTCAGCGTCTTGGGGCGGATGGTCTTGCCCCGGCTGGACAGGATGTCGTGGGTCAGAACGTCAACAGGATTCTGCAGCGACTGGCTGCGCAGCAACAGCACGAGTTGCTGAAGCACGGCGGGCGTAATCACGGTGCCGCGCGCCACCAGTCCCCGCACTTCGTGCAGGAGCCGCATGATGCGAGGGACGTCGGCCGATGGTCCGCTGATGGAGAGCTCGTTGCCTCTGACATGGAAGCTGACGGACGGGAACTGGTCCTCGATAAAGCGGAGGGCTTCGTCGTGACTACCGAGGGATTGCACCATCTGATCAGAGTTGTCGAAGATGACCACCTCCGTTCGGATACCGGGCAAGGTATGCGGGAACTCTCCCGCGGTGCGGTCCCCGGTGTTGAGGCGGCGCTTTCCGTTTGCTGATTCAGTCATGGTGCCGGCCCGCAGGCCTCTGGTTCCCTCCAGTGTGGATTACCCTTTGTGGATTACCCTTCAAAGTCCTTCTATCTTACGCCAGCAAGCGGCCTCACTCACCGTCCGGCCGGGCGGGCAGGCCGGCTCTTAGATGACGGGTTCCCGCCATTAGGTATCAACTTTGTCTCGGCCTCATATCGTTCCCGTTGCAGTTCGGGCCCCGACGCGCGATGGGCGCCCGGCGCCCCGGGGCCTTGTGTAATGCTGGAAATACAGAGAGCGGGCACCGGTTACGCATGCCCGCCGCCGTGGGGAAGACCCGCTGCCTGCCGCGACGCGGCGGGCGGTCCACCGAATATCCGAAGGGAGCATCGACATCAGGCAGCCAGGATTGTCCGGCCCGAAAGCAGCCGCGCGGATCCGTTCCGTGCTGGCGCTTTGGCTGCTTCCTGCCGCTTTGCTCCTTACCGGATGCATCGCCGAGCCTGATCCCGCGGCCGCCCCGTCGGATGTTCCGTCCCAGGCACGGCGGTCAGCTGGAGTTGACAGCGCTCCGACCACCAGCGCGCCGCTGGAAACGATGCAATCCTCCAATAAGGCCCCGGTGTACTGGATCGGCCGGAGCAACACGGACGTATACCTTTACCGCGAATTCCGGGACGTGCCGGGCGAGGACAATCCGATCACGAAGGCGCTCCGGGCCATGATGTCCGAGACCCCGCTGGACCCGGACTACTTCACACCCTGGCAGAACCCCAAGAGCCTTGCCACGTCCATTTCCGGTACGAACGTGATCACCGTGGATGTCTCGGCCGACGCATTCAACAGCAACCTTGACGCGGACATGGCGCAGCGGGCCATCCAGCAGCTCGTGTACACGGCGACGGCCGCCGGCGCGAGCTCCGGCCTGATCGACGCCGCCCAGCAGATCGAGGTGGCGATCCTGGTGGACGGGCACACCGACTACCAGGCCTTCAAGCACGTCAAGCTGGGCGCCCCCATGTCCCGAAGCGTGGGCATGGTGGCCCCGGTGTGGATCATTGACCCCCAGGAAGGCATCGAAGTTGCCGACGGACGGGTGAAGATCAACGGGCGCAGCACGGATGCCGGCGGCAAGCTGCGCTGGCAGATCCTGAAGGTCCAGGAGAACGGCGACAAGGAGAAGTACCTGAATGGCGAGGCCACTGCGTCAGCAGAGGCTGACTCTTCCGGAATCTTCAGCCTCGCCGTGAAGCTCGGCCCCGGCAATTACGAGATCCGCGTTTCGCAGATCGATCCCGGCCGCACCGAGGACGAACCGAACGTGGACACCCGGGGCTTCTCGGTCCGCTAGCAGCAATTGCGATTGCGGCGGCTACCAGCGCCCCAGCACATCACTGGCGACGACGACGGCGGCGGGCCCGGCCGTAGACGACCGCAGCACGTGCGGTCCCAGGAGTGCTGTCACGGCTCCGGCGCTGCACAGCTTGGTGACCTCCCGCGGGCTGATGCCGCCTTCCGGCCCGACGACCAGCAGGATCTCCCGGGGAGCCCCCCCGGACTGGCTCGCGCCGTGCCATCCCTCGAGGACTCCGCGCAGCGGCTTCACCGCGTCTTCGTGCAGGATCACCGCCAGGGCGGCGCCCGCCACCTGGGCTGCCAGGCCCTGGGTGTCGACGGCGGGACGCACCTCGGGGATCCATGCCCGCCGTGCCTGCTTCGCGGCTGCGGAGACTGCCGACTGCCACTTGGCGTGGGCCTTGGCGGCGCGGTCGCCCTTCCACCGCACAATCGACCGTTCCGACTGCCAGGGAATGACGGCGTCGATGCCGAGCTCTGTGGCCGTCTCGATGGCCAGCTCGTCCCGGTCGCCCTTGGCAAGGGCCTGGACGAGCACCAGGCGCACGCCGGGCCGGTCCTCCACCGTGACGGACGTGCACTCGACGGTCAGTTCCGCGGGCGCGGTGTGCTGTACGGTTCCGGTCATGCGCCGGCCCGCGCCGTCGGCGATGTCGACCGGCTCCCCCACACCCAGCCGTTTGACTGTCACCGCATGGCGGGCCTCGGCGCCGTCCAGCACAAAAACCGAACCGGGCTGTGTGGTGTCCAGTGTTCCGGCAGCGGTGAAAAATACGGGATTGCTCACCGCTACAGGTTACCGAGGCGGTCCCGGAGCTTCGCGAAGACGCCGCCGCTCGCGGCGAGCTTGCCCTCGGAGAACTGTTCGCCGCGGAGCTTGGCGAGCTGACGCAGCAGGTCTTCCTGGGCGGGGTCGAGCTTGGCGGGCGTCTCGACCTGCAGGTGGACCTTGAGGTCCCCGCGACCATAGCCCCGCAAGTGCGTGACGCCGAGCCCGCGGAGGGTGATGACTTCGCCCGACTGCGTGCCGGCCTTGACGTCGATGTCCTGCTTGCCGTCGAAGGTGTCCAGGCTCAGCTCGGTGCCGAGGGCCGCAGCGGTCATGGGGATGTTGAGCGTGGCGTGGAGGTCATCGCCGTCGCGGACGTAGGTGGGGTCGTTGTTGACGCGGATTTCAACGTAGAGGTCGCCGGACGGCCCGCCGGCCGGACCGGCTTCGCCCTGCCCGGACAGCTGGATCCGGGTGCCCGTGGCCACACCGGCGGGGACCTTGATGGTCAGCGACCGCCGGCTGCGGATCCGGCCCTGGCCGCTGCACTCGTTGCAGGGATCCTTGATGACGGTTCCGAAGCCCTCGCAGGATCCGCAGGGTGCGGACGTCATGACCTGGCCGAGGATGGAACGCACGGCGCGCTGGACCTGGCCACTGCCGCCGCAGATGTCGCAGCGTTCCGGATGAGTGCCTTCGCGGCAGCAGGAGCCGTCACACGTGGGGCAGACGACGGCGGTATCGACTTCGAGCTTCTTGTTGGCGCCAAAGACGGCGTCGCGCAGGTCGATCCGGACGCTGATGAGGGCGTCCTGCCCCCGCCGGACACGCGACGCCGGGCCGGCGGTTCCGCCGGCGCCGAAGAAGGTGTCGAAGATGTCCTGGAACGCGAACCCCTGGCCGGCGTAGCTGCCGCCGCCGAAGCCGTTGTCCGTGCCGTTCTCGTTGCCCGTGGTGTCATAAACCCTGCGCTTCTGCGGATCGGACAGCACCTCGTAGGCATGGGTGACCGCCTTGAACCGGTCAGACGCTTCAGCTCCCGGGTTCACGTCCGGGTGCAGGGTGCGGGCCAGCTTGCGGTAGGCCTTTTTGATCTCTTCTCCGGTGGCTTCCGGGGAGACTCCGAGAACGTCGTAGTGGCTGCTCAAAGTTCGTATCTCTTCCTGGTTATGGTGCCTGGGTATCGGACTCATTCGGCCGCGGGATCACGGACCGAGAATCCTCGAAAGGTAGCGGGCCACCGCGCGGACGGCGGCCATGGTGGTGGGATAGTCCATGCGGGTGGGCCCAAGGATGCCGATTTTCGCGGTGGCGTCGGGTCCATAGCCGGTGGCAACCACCGACGCCTCGGCGAGCCCGTCGTAGGGGTTCTCCCGGCCAATGCTCACGGCGACTCCACGGGGGTCCTGTGCCATGTCGCTGAGGAGCCGCAGCATGACCACCTGTTCCTCGAGGGCCTCGAGGACGGGTCCGATGCTGAGCGGGAAGTCCACGTTGGACCGTGCGAGATTGGCGGTGCCGGCCATGACCATGCGGTCTTCCCTGCTGCTGTGCGAGAGGGCCTCGAGGGCCCTGCTGAGGGCGACGGCAGCCGGCCGTTCGGCCGGAGCGCAGCCGGCCACGACGGCGGCGAGGTACTGGGGCAGCATGGTCAGCGCCGTGCCTGCGACGCCCGCAAGGAACCTGGTCCGCAACGCGGTCAGCGTGTCTTCGCTGAGTTCCTGGCCGACGTCGACGACGCGCTGCTCGACCTTGCCCGAGTCGGCGATCAGCACGATGAGGACCTTGCGCGGCGCCAACTGGACGAATTCAATGTGGCGCACCACGGCCCGGCTCAGGTGCGGGTACTGCACCACGGCCACCTGGTTGGTCAGCTGCGCCAGGAGCCTGACCGTGCGCTCCAGGACGTCGTCGAGATCGTCGGACCCCTCCAGCAGTGACTGGATGGCACGGCGCTCGGCCGGAGACAGTGGCTTGACCGCCGAAATCTGGTCCACAAAAAGCCGGTAGCCCTTGTCGGTGGGAATCCTGCCGGCGCTGGTGTGCGGGGCGGTGATGAGTCCCTCGTCCTCAAGCGCAGCCATGTCGTTGCGGATGGTGGCGCTGGAAACCCCCAAATGGTGGCGCTCGACCAGCGCCTTGGATCCGACAGGCTCGCGGGAATGGACGTAGTCCTCCACAATGGCGCGCAGCACCTCAAGCTTGCGTGGTTCGCTCACAATCCACCTCCGATCAACTGTTTTTGCGGGCAAGGGCAGGCAGCACATGGTTAGCACTCGACATCCCTAAGTGCTAACCAGTCTAATATGAGACGGCCCGTTGTTAGCATTGGTACCGCTCCGGGCGAAATTCCGGGCCCGTGTCCGGCCGGAGGCTGTTTACCGGCCGGGCGGCAGCCTCCTAGCGCAAAGCGGTGTTTAACTATGCAGTACCAGACCTGGGGCCCGCAGGAGATTGCAGCGCCCGCCAAGAACAGTTTGCCGGAAGTGCCGGTTGAGCGCGGCATGGTGCTGGAGGACGTGCAGTCCGGCTGGGTGGGGGCGGTGACGCGGGTAGAGAAGTCCGGCGGGATGCATGTGGTGGCCCTTGAGGACCGCCGCGGCAAGTCCCGTTCCTTCCGGCTTGGCTTCGGGTTCCTGCTGGAGGGCCAGCCCATCCGGCTGATGCCGCCGGCTCCGGCCGCCAAACGGCCAGGTTCCGGCCCGGCTGGACGGACGGCGTCGGGCTCCGTCCGTGTGGAGGGCCAGCGCGCCCAGGTGGCCAAGGCCAGCCGGATCTGGGTTGAAGGCAAGCACGACGCTGAACTCGTGGAGAAGGTCTGGGGCGACGACCTTCGGGTGGAGGGAATCGTCGTCGAGCCCCTTCACGGCATCGACGACCTGGCCGGGGCGGTCGCCGCTTTCCGGCCGGGACCGGGCCGCAGGCTGGGCGTCCTCGTGGATCACCTTGTCCCGGACTCCAAGGAGTCACGCATTGCGGAGGCCGTCATGGCGTCGCCCGGCGCCGCGGGGAACGTACTCATCGTGGGCCACCCCTACGTGGATGTCTGGCAGGCCATCCGGCCCTCCGTCCTGGGGATCGAGCAGTGGCCGGTGGTGCCCAGGGGCACCGACTGGAAGACCGGGATCCTGGCCGCCTTCGGCTGGCCGCACGCCACGAAGGAGGACGTCGGCCTGGGCTGGCAGAAGCTCCTGGGTGCGGTGCGGACCTACGCCGATCTCGAACCTGCCCTGCTGGGGCGGGTGGAGGAGGTCATCGACTTCCTCACCGTGCCCTAGTCGAGCCGGGCGTGTCATCGCAGCACCGATCAACAATTCTGGCGGGTCCCTTCGAAGGGGCGGACGTAGCATGGGGTGTATGAACGCGGGCAGGTACCAGAGACGCTCAGGGCGGAAACGGCAATGACCGGCGACCGGGACCGGGATGCTTTCCGGCGCCCGCGGCAGTCCCGGCCACGTGACGCGCTTGGCCGGCCGCTGCCGTACGGAAGCGTTGGAGTCGAGCCGGTCCCGGAGGAGCCGCTGCCGCCGGAGCAGACGTTAGTCTCGGCCAGGAACCTGCTGGACGCGGGCCGGCCCTTCGCCGCCCATGAAGTACTCGAGGCGCGCTGGAAAGCCGGACCGGCCGAAGAACGCAACCTCTGGCAAGGGCTCGCCCAGATCTGTGTCGGGCTCACCCACGCCGCCCGCGGGAACAGCGTTGGCGCGCTCCGGCTCGTCGAGCGCGGTGCGGCACGGCTCGAGGAGTACCGTTCCGGCGAGGGACCAACCTACGGGCTCGATCTGTCCGCCGTTGTGGGCTGCGCACGTGAGCGGTTACACACCGGCGGGCGAGCCGGCGATCAGTAAGGTGACCCGATGAAATCCAACGAATTGCTGCTTGACGCCTTCGGCCGGATCCATGACACCGTGGCCGCCACCCTGGACGGGACCGACGACGGATCCCTGATCCGCCGGCCCGCGGGCAACGGAAACTCAATTGCCTGGCTGATCTGGCACCTCGGCCGGATAGAGGACTCGCAGGTCGCCGCCGCCGCCGGCCTGGACCAGGTGTGGCTCTCACAGGGGTTTGCCGGCCGCTTCGGACTGCCGCTGCCCGACCGCGACACAGGGTACGGCCATTCGACCGACCAGGTGGACGCCGTGCATGCCACGCCGGAGATGTTGCGCGCATACTACGACGCTGTTCACCGGCAGACTGTGGAGTTCCTGAAATCTCTTGGCGACGAGGACTTCGACCGCGTCGTCGACTACCGCTGGGATCCGCCGGTGACTCTGGGCGTGCGGCTGGTCAGCACTATTGCCGATTGCCTCCAGCACGTGGGGCAGGCCGCGTACGCCAAGGGCTTGGGCCAGGCACACGGTTAGAGGCAGGCTCGGCGGCGCGTCATTCATTCCGCGCCCGACCCAGTATTCTTGAAAGGGCGCCTTCCGCGCTGCCGCCGTCCGGGTTACCGGCCGGGGGCGAATACCGGCACCAACGCACCAACGCAAGCTTAAGGAAGACTCACCGTGGCAGAAGACGCTCGTGACCGCAGGGACCACCAGTCCGGCCCTGACGTGCCCCAGTACCATGGCGTGCCTGCCAATGCGCTTCCGCTGACAGCCAGCGAGGACCGGCAGTGGGCCACGCTGGCCCACTTCGGCGGCATCCTCGGCTGCGTTCCGGCGCTGCTGATCTACCTGATTTTCCGGGAGCGGGGTCCGTTCACGGCCCAGGAATCCAAGGAAGCCCTCAACTTCACGCTGCCTCCCACCATCGCGGCCGTTCTTGCCAACCTCCTGGTGCTCCTCCCGGTGGTGGGCAATGTTTTCGCCGTCATTGCCACGCTGATCTGGATCGCATTGACGTGCTTTGCGGTGTCCGCCGGCATCCACGTCAACCGGGGCCAGCCGCACCGGTACCAGTTCAACCTGCGCTGGATTAAGTAAGCGCACAAGGCGGCGGCCCCAGACCTCTTCGGTTCTGGGGCCGCTGTTTTTTAAGCCATGCGACGGTTGTTTGAGCCATGCGCCAGTGGCGCGGGCTGGAGCTTCAGTCCGGCAGGATCCTGCGGACCACGGCGTCGGCCAGCAGCCGGCCCTTGAGGGTGAGGACCAGCCGGCCGCGGAAGGCGTCGGCCGGCACCACAAGACCGTCGGCGATAAGCCCGGCCACAGCGTGCCTGCCGTCGAAGGACAGTGTGCTGACCGCCAGCCCTGAAGCCAGCCTGGCCTCAAGCATGACGCGTTCCACACGGCGGGTCTCGGCGTCGAGGGTCTCGCGTCCGGCCGCCGGCGACACGCCGGAGCCGAGCCTGCCGGCGTAGGCGGTGGGGTGCTTGACGTTCCACCACCGGACACCGCCGACGTGCGAATGCGCGCCCGGGCCGATCCCCCACCAGTCATCCCCGCGCCAGTAGGCCAGGTTGTGGCGGCACGCCTGCTCCGGCGTTGCGGACCAGTTGCTGACCTCGTACCAGTGCAGGCCGGCGTCGGAGATCATCCGGTCGGCGAGTTCGTATTTGTCGGCGTGATCGTCGTCGTCAATTTCCGGAACTTCGCCGCGCCGGATCTGGGCGGCGAGCTTGGTGCCGTCCTCAATGATCAGCGCGTAGGCGCTGATATGGTCCGGCCCGTACGACAGTGCGGTCTCCAGCGAAAAGCGCCAGTCATCGATTGACTCGCCGGGTGTGCCGTAGATCAGGTCCAGGCTGACGGCGAGTCCGGCGTCGCGCGCCCACTGCACCACGAGCGGTACGCGGCTCGGAGTGTGGGTGCGGTCGAGGACCTTCAGCACGTGAGGCACCGCGGACTGCATGCCGAAGGAGACGCGTGTGAAGCCCGCGTCGGCGAGCAGCTGCAGGGACTCCGGAGTGACGGAATCCGGGTTGGCCTCCGTGGTCACTTCGGCACCGGGTTCGATCCCCCATGTGTCTATGGCGGCACGGAGGATCCTGGCCAGATCCTTCGCGGGCAGCAGCGTGGGCGTCCCGCCGCCGAAGAACACGGTGCGGAGTTTGCGGGCAGGAAGGCCCGACTGCTCCAGGGCGCGGGCAGCGAACTCCACTTCGGAAATGGCCGTGGAGGCGTAGGCATCCTGGGATGCGCCGCCGCCGAGTTCCGTGGCGGTGTAGGTGTTGAAGTCGCAATAGCCGCAGCGCACCGCGCAGAACGGGATGTGCACGTACAGCCCGAAGGCCCGCTCCTCCGCACCGTCCGCCGCCTGCTGCGGCAGCAGACCGTCCGACGGCGCGGGGTCGCCCAGGGGAAGAACGCTAGGCACGGGTGCGGCCTCCGGTGGTTCCGGCCACGGTCATCACTACTTCTTGGCCTTGTCCTTGGACTCTTCGGTGGTCAGGGCTGCGATGAAGGCTTCCTGCGGGACCTCGACGCGGCCCACCATCTTCATGCGCTTCTTGCCTTCCTTCTGCTTTTCCAGCAGTTTGCGCTTCCGGGAGATGTCACCGCCGTAGCACTTGGCGAGAACGTCCTTGCGGATGGCGCGGATGGACTCGCGGGCGATGATCCGGGATCCGATGGCGGCTTGGATGGGCACCTCGAACTGCTGGCGCGGAATGAGTTCACGCAGCTTGCCGGTCATCATCACGCCGTAGGCGTAGGCCTTGTCCCGGTGCGTGATGGCGGAGAAGGCATCAACCTGCTCGCCCTGGAGCATGATGTCCACCTTGACCAGGTCGGCCACCTGCTCGCCGTCAGCCTTCCAGTCGAGCGATCCGTAGCCTCGGGTCTTGGACTTGAGGATGTCGAAGAAGTCGAAGACGATCTCGGCCAGCGGCAGACGGTACCGGATTTCCACCCGGTCCTCCGAGAGGTAGTCCATGCCGCCCATGACGCCGCGCCGGCTTTGGCACAGCTCCATGATGGCACCGACGAACTCGTTCGGCGCAAGGATGGTGGCGGACACCATCGGCTCGCGGACTTCAGCGATCTTGCCGCTGGGGTATTCGCTGGGGTTCGTGACGTGGACGACCTTCTTGTCTTCCAGTGTCACTTCATATTCCACGTTGGGGGCAGTGGAAATCAGGTCCAGGTTGTATTCACGCTCAAGCCGCTCGCGGGTAATCTCAAGGTGCAGCAGGCCCAGGAATCCCACGCGGAAACCGAATCCCAGCGCGGCGGATGTTTCGGGCTCGTACACAAGCGCGGCGTCGTTGAGCATCAGCTTCTCCAGGGCATCGCGGAGCACCGGATAGTCCGTGCCATCCAGCGGATACAGGCCGGAGAAGACCATCGGCTTGGCATCGGCATAGCCGGGGAGAGAATCTGCGGCCGGCTTGGCAAGGTTAGTGACGGTGTCGCCCACCTTGGACAGGCGGACGTCCTTCACACCGGTGATCAGGTAGCCGACTTCGCCGACGCCGAGGCCCTTGGACGGCGTGGGTTCCGGGGAGCTGACGCCGATTTCCAGGAGCTCGTGCGTGGCGCGGGTGGACATCATCTGGATGCGCTCCCGGGGGTGCAGCATGCCATCCACCACGCGGACGTAGGTGACAACGCCGCGGTACGTGTCATAGACGGAGTCGAAGATCATGGCACGGGCGGGGGCATCCGGGTCTCCCACGGGAGCGGGAAGATCGCGGACGATCTTGTCCAACAGAACCTCGACGCCCATGCCGGTCTTGCCGGAGACGCGGAGCACGTCGTCGGGGTCGCCGCCGATCAGGCTTGCCAGTTCCGCCGCGTACTTCTCGGGCTGCGCCGCGGGCAGGTCGATCTTGTTCAGAACCGGGATGATCGTGAGGTTGTTTTCCATCGCCAGATAGAGGTTGGCGAGGGTCTGGGCCTCGATGCCCTGGGCCGCGTCCACCAGGAGCACTGCGCCTTCGCAGGCGGCCAGGGACCGGGACACCTCGTAGGTGAAGTCCACGTGGCCCGGGGTGTCGATCATGTTCAGTGCGTAGCTGACGCCGTCGACGTCCCAGGGCATGCGGACGGCCTGGGACTTGATGGTGATGCCGCGTTCTCGTTCGATATCCATGCGGTCCAGATACTGGGCCTTCATGTCGCGGGACTGCACGACGCCGGTGTACTGAAGCATGCGGTCGGCCAGGGTGGATTTACCGTGGTCAATGTGCGCGATGATGCAGAAATTCCGAATGATGGCCGGATCTG
The DNA here is from genome assembly GCF_057655195.1 of Arthrobacter sp. Soil_N43. Lineage (NCBI taxonomy): Bacteria > Bacillati > Actinomycetota > Actinomycetes > Micrococcales > Micrococcaceae > Arthrobacter > Arthrobacter sp. Soil_N43. Next base: position 7,522 of record NZ_JBDGML010000069.1, on the reverse strand, counting down.
TCGCGGCGGGCACCGGGGCGGTGCGGGCCATGGGAGACACGCAGGGTCCTTACTGTTGGCATTTCCGCGGCGTCATTCCGGGCCGAACTCGGGCCATCCTGCTGCTGCCGCATATCTGAACCTCTAGTCTCCCACGTTCGGGCCGCCCACAGTACATTGAAAGCCACCATGCAATGAAAGCGGCAGGCATCGCAGCTGCGGAGTTGCCCGGAGGCCGGACGGCCCGCCGGTATGGTTGGCGGCATGGCCCTGACCTTCCGCAGCATCAGCAATGCCGTCCGCGCATCATTGCGCTTCCTCGCAGGCTCCCCTGACCCCAAGCGTCCCGGCAGCGGCGGGTCAAAGCACGGATCCGCGAAAGCGGCGCCGGTACCCTCCGGAAAGTCGCCGCGGACGGCCGCGGTCCGGGCCGGCACGACAACCCTGTCTGGGCCATATCCCGGCGACTTCCTCGGCACGGCGACCCTGCGATACGCCCCCTCCCCCGATGGCCGCCCTGATCCTGGCGAGGTGGTGTGGACCTGGGTGCCGTACGAAGAGGACCACTCACGCGGGAAGGACCGGCCGGTCCTGCTGGTCGGCAGCCACGGGAAGTACCTCCTCGGGCTGATGCTGACCAGCAAGGACCACGACGGGCATCCGCACGGGCGGCGGGACTACGTCGATATCTGCAGCGGGCCCTGGGACCGGCAGGGACGCCCCAGTGAGGCCAAGCTGGACCGCGTTCTGCAGATCCGCCCCGCGGACATCAGGCGGGAAGGTGCCATCCTGGGGCGCAGCCAGTTTTTCCTCGTGGAAGATGCGCTGAGGCGGCTGCGCGGTTGGAAGTGAGGCACGGACGCGCCGCGCCGGCGTAAATCGCGCCGTGCGGCCGGATTCTGCTACTATTCATAGCTGTGTGTCCGTGCAGGTCGACGGCCACTGATGGTTGGCCGCCATAGGTATCCCCACGCCGCTCAGTCAATGGCCAACCTGAAAGCCCTCTAGACCATTTCCGCATTAAAAAGAGAGTTCACACGTGGCAAATATCAAGTCCCAGAAGAAGCGCATCCTGACCAACGAAAAGGCTCGCCTGCGCAACAACGCAGTCAAGTCCGAGCTGAAGACTGCCATCCGCGCCGTCAACACCGCCGTTGAGTCCACTGACAAGGAAGCCGCTGCTACTGCGCTCGTTACTGCCAGCCGTAAGCTGGACAAGGCTGTCAGCAAGGGTGTTCTTCACAAGAACAACGCTGCAAACCGTAAGTCGGCGATCTCCAAGAAGGTCAACGCACTCTAAGGTTTTCCAGTTCAACTGAACTGATGCTTGTGGCCGGCACCATTGGTGCCGGCCACATCTCTTTAAGCTTGGCTGGTCTTATGGCCGCCCTAGCGGCCGCGGGCTGCCGTGGCGATGACGGTTACCGCATGCTCCACAGCGTAGACAGGATCGCGGGACAGTCCCTTCACTTGGGCGTCGGCTTCGGCCGTCACCTGAATGGACCGGGCCAGGCCTTCGGGCGTCCACCGCCGGACATCACGCTGTGCCTGTTCCACCAGCCACGGCTGCATGCCAAGTTGCTTGGCGATCTGCGCCGATGATCCCTGGGCGCCGGCAACCTTCGCCACCGTCCGCAACTTCGCGGCCAGCGCCGCCACCAGCGGCACGGGGTCAGCTCCGGTGGCAAGGGCGTGGCGGAGGGTGGACAGCGCCACCGGGGCGTTGCCGGCCATGGCGGCATCCGCCACCTTGAATGCCGTGGCCTCGATCCTCCCGCCGTAGTAGCGGTCAACCATGGCTGCGTCCACAGCCGTCGATGCATCCGCGATCAGCTGGCTGCAGGCCGCGGCCAGCTCCGACAGGCTGGCGCCCACGGCGTTCACGAGCGCCTGCACGGCGTCCGGCTCGATGCGCCGCGACGCCGCCTTGAATTCCGCCACCACGAAGGCCGTCTTTTCTGCGTCCTTCTTCAGCGGCTGGCAGTCAACAACCGGCCAGCCCGCTGCCTTGACCGCATCCAGCAGCTTCTTGCCCCGGACGCCGCCTCCATGCCGAAGAACCAGCACCGCGTCCTGCTCCGGGTGCTGCAGATAGCCAAGCGCATCGGCCAGAAAGGCATCGTTCATGGATTCGAGGCCTTCGACCTCGATGAGCTTGCTCTCGCCAAACAGGGACGGACTGACGTTCATCGCCAGCGACCCGGCCTCATAGCTCCCGGCGTTGAGCCGGGTGACCTCTACGTCCGGAGCGGCGGCCCGGACCTGCGACCGGACGCGGTCCATGGCCCGGAGGCCGAGGTATTCTTCCGGGCCGGTGACAAGCACGACGGCGGCTGGCGTTACGTCCCGCCAGGTGGCCGAATTCGTCGCCGTCGTCCTGGATCGTTGAGTCTGGGCAGCGGCCACTCTAGGTTCCTCCCGGGGTACGTATTGCAGACTCTAAGCCTGCCACGGCGCACCCGCTGCACCAAGCCGCGCGCGGCAGGGCTGCGGAGGGGGAATGACCCTGACCGTCGGCCGGTCGGAGGCAGGACCCGCTCCAGCGTGTGGGCCATGGCGCCATGTGCGGCGTAGACCAGCCGCGATGGAGTGGCACGTATTCCGCCGGTACGCACTGACGCTGGCACCTCTACCGAGGAAGTGTGAAGTAGCTCGCCGGGTCGTCGGCGCCCAGGAGTTCGTGGTGGAACACGATGGCGTCTACCGGGCGGGTGTCTACGAACAGGACAGCCAAAGTCCGGGAGTGGACCACGGTGTACCGGACAGACCCGTCCAGCCAGGAGTGGATTCCGGTGTACTCCTCGACGAAGAACCCGTCACCGAGCAGATCCCGCTCCTCGAGCAGGTCGTAGACCACATTCCAGACGAGATCCATCAGTTCATGGATCGCTGCGTCCACCGTTGGTGCCGTCATAGATCCATCATCCTCCCGGGCACTGACAGCAATGCGGAGCCGTTCGGCGTGTCCTCCAGACAGGAGTACTCCAGGGCCAGTCTCGCGGAACAAGGACGGATTATGTCCCGATGAAGGTCAGATGGTCCTGGCATTGATCTTGGTTCTTGTTTTTAGTCCGGGCTGCCGAGGACAGGGTTACTGCCGACATGCTCGCCCGGGTGCAGCGTTTCGCGGTTCCCCCGGCTGGGAGTTGGAAGTCAAGACGGTCCGCTCGGGACGATTCCTGCGCGTGGACATCAACCCGGCCCCAGCATCTTCCCAGGCTCGCTCATACGCCCTTCCGGTAGCTCGCTCCCTGCAATCGGTGTCTTCAAGTGCCAGGAGGACACTGTTTCCGGCATCACCCCCGCTTTGAGCTGTGGAAATTGTCTTGGATATAACGTGTGACCCATTGTTGGAGTTGTTCCCTGTTCCAGCTGGGTGTGGTGACGAGGAGAACTTCGCGGTCTTCACGGAAGGCGCCCGTAATTCCTTCTTCCTTCACGAGGGTTTTGATCAGCCTGTCCACCTCCCGGGAGTATTCGTGCGCGATGTCCTCACGCAAAGAGACCTCAAGCTCCCGTCCGCGAAGCTCGTCTTCGCCCAGGTCCTCGACTTCGATAAGCGGTTCATCCTCAGCGACTGTTTCCTCGTCTGTACCGTTCAACCGCCGGATGACCGCCGCGGCTGTGCGAGTGAGCTTGTCGTCGTCTGATGTGAGCCTCCCGCTGGCCTGTCCTCTGGCAAGTCCTGGGACGAGGTCAGGAAGGGGTACCTCCTCGTTATCGTTCGCGAGGACGGGGTGGTTCTGCCACATGTAGGACTTGATTCGGTTATATCCGGCCCTCCACTGGGCTTTGGGGGCTCCCTGCTCCACGACCCGGCACAGGTAGGAAATGACCCCATCTATGATCGCAATTGAGTCGGCCGACAGTGTCGGTTCTGTGCCAATACCGTACCGAAGCCATGTGGGGCTGGTGGAGGCCTCCGCTCCAGGAGTTTCCGTCGTCCGTTCCGTGAGCCCGGATTTCACCCAGCGCCAGAGGGGGGTAAGGCTTTCTACTGTCTCGTCGAGGTTGATAGTACCGTCGGAATGTTCGGCTAGATATCGGGTCAGATGCTCCAGCGCGTGCGGCCGCTCATCGAGAAACTCCTGTAGGGCCGCGGCAGCCTCTTGCTTCTTCATCTTTTGGTAGGTCTTCATGGCAAAAGGTCGAAGAGTTCCTCTTGGCCCAGATTTGTCCGTGTTGTGCATTCGAAGGAGGCAGCCATGGTCAGAGTATGTCAGTCACGGACGCACTTTCTGCCTCGGACCATGCCCGGCCGTGCCGGTACCGGAACGCCGCCCCTCTATAGCCAGCCCGATGAAGATCGATACATCCAACACCCCTTCCGCGGGGCGGTCTGGCTTGTCCCAGCTCGGGAGGAAGGCTCCCGGAGCGGCCCCAGTGGCAGGCGGAGTTTCCGGGAAGTCAGCGTCGATACGGCCGGTCGGCTTCCGTACGGGTATCCCTCCGAAGGTGCGCCCGGCAAAGCCATAGAGCAGCAGACGCCTGGCATCTGGGTCTGCTGGTTCCGGGTAATCCGACGCTGGGTTCTCCGGATGGCTAGGGTGGCGGCAACAGGCAGCTTGACGGATCGGGGGCAACAATGAAGTTCTGGCGTTCAATGATGAAACTTCCGCAGCCGGTAAAGCCGGTAAAGGGCTGCCTTGTTGCTCACCTGATCACTTTCCCAGCCGCCTTCATCTCCCTGCACCCGCTGCACCAAGCCGCCCGAGGCAGGGCTGCGGAGCCGGAATGACCCCGGCCGCTGGCCGGTCGGAGGCAGGACCCGCTCCAGCATGTGGGCGATGGCGCCGTGTGCGGCGTAAACCAGCCCCAGGGTCAGGGCCGGACGGGCCGCCAGCCAGACGAGCAGCACGTTCAGGACAGAGAACAGCACCATGGTGAGCAGGCCGAACGGGCCTTCGGGCCACGGCGGCGCCGCACCCGGCAGCCCGGCCATGAACCTTGCCACGCCAGCCACGCCAGCGGCGAAGAGCCCGGCAGTTCCGATCAGCGCGGTGGCCAGCCACGGCAGCAGCGGGACCAGCGGTACGGCAGCGGTCCCCAGAATCGTGACCGGGGCAACGAGCGGAGCTGCCAGGACGTTGGCAAGCAAGGAATACGTGGCGAATTGAGGCTGCAGCACCACGATCACGGGACCGCACAGCAGCTGGGCGGACAACGGCACGGCCGCTCCGGCTGCCATCCAGCGCGGCACTGCAGGGGGAATCCAGTCAATGATGCGCCGTCCCAGCACGATGATGCCGAGGGTGGCCAGGACGGACAGCAGGAACCCAAAACTCGTGCCGAGCCCCGGGTCGACGAGCAGAAGTCCGATGACGGCCAGGCACAGGAAGCTCAGTCCTCGGCCGGCCCTGCCGCCGGCAAGGGACGCCAGGGCGATGGCGCCCATCAGCGAGGCCCGCAGGACGCTGGCATCCGGTCCCACCATCAGGACAAAGAGCCCCAGGCCGGCCAAGGCCACCGCGGCCGCCGGCAGCCTTGCGAGCCGCAGGCTGCGGGCCGCCAGCAGCAGGGCTCCGAGAATGAGGCTGCAGTTGGCACCACTGACCGCGGTCAGGTGGGTGAGGCCCACCGTCTGCATGGCTATCTCCAATTGTTCGTCCAGAGCGCTGGTGTCGCCGGTCACCATGCCGGGCAGCAGCCCCCGGGCATCGGCGTCCAGCCAGCCCGCGGCGGCCGAGAACTGCCGTCCCAGCGAAGCCGGTCCCGAGGTCCAGGCGCTGGCTGGCTCAAGCGCTATGGGAGCCGCGGACGCAGTCAGCATGCCGGCCTCCACCTGGCCGGGTGCGGGAGGACGGAGGTTCCCGGCAGCACGCACCTGCTGTCCCTGAACCACGTGCTGCCAGTCGGCGCCGCCCAGGATCACCACCGAGGCCTCGGCCCGGAGCAGCCGGCCCCCTGTGCTCAACGATGTGATGGTTGCATCCACTGCCCAGCGCGATGACAGGTCTGAACCGCCCTGCGGTGTCAAAGCGCGCGGGGCACCCGCGATTTCAACCTCTGCCAGGCACGGCGCGCGGGCCGCGATGGCCGCTGCCACAGGCCCGTCATGCTTCTGCGCCGACGATACGGCCGAGTGCGCCGCGGCGGCGACGGCCAGCAGCAGCGCGGCCGCGATTGTGAGCAGGAAGCTTCGGCCGGCACGCCCGTCTGGCCGGTGCCGGCGCAGGACAATGACCACCAACAAGGCCGCGCCCGCGGCGATGGCGCAGCACAATCCAAGGAGCCATGCGGGACTAATCCAGGGTCCGGCGCCCGCGGCAGCCCACACGAGGAGGGCAGGCGGGACCAAGCGCAGGTCCACACGCCGCCGTTTCCCATCGGCCAGAGAATCAGCCCGTTCCTCAGGAAAGAGCCTGCTCCGGATCAGCCCGCGGATACCTCGCAGGGGCGCGGATACAGGACGGCCCGCCGTTCCCGACCCGCCGGGCGCCGAAGCCGCTGCCGCTTGGGCAGAAGCCGCTGGCGCCAAAGCCGTGCTGGTCCGGTTTTGCCCGGCCGTGCCGCTGACGGCAGCCTCGACATAGCGGTGCCATGCGCTGGTTCGCCGTGACTGCCCGCGTTCCATCTCAGACCGTCACGAGCGGAAGCAGGGCTTCCAGCATCTTGGGTCCCACTCCGTCCACGGCGTCGAGCTCATCGGCCGTCTTGAAAGGCCCCTGCTCGGTTCTCCAGTCAATGATGCGCTGGGCCAGGACCGGCCCCACACGCGGCAAGCTGCCCAGCTCCTCAAGGGAAGCAGTGTTCAGATTGACTTTGCCGGTACTCCCGGATTCGCCGGACCCGCCACCTGAACCCCCGGCCCCGCCTTCGGCCCCGGCCCCCCGCGCAGCTGCCGGCCCTCCACCAGCAGGCGCCCCCTCCTGCACCGCCTCCGGCTGCCCCGGCTCACCGTGGCGGGGAATGTAGATTTTCTGGCCGTCCTCCAGCACAGCTGCGAGGTTGAGCCGGTTGAGGTCCGCGGCGGCAGTTCCGCCTCCGGCGGCTGCGATGGCGTCGTGGACGCGGCTCCCCTTGGGGACTTTGACTACCCCGGCTTTCTTGACCGCTCCGGCGACGTGAACGACCACCGCACCCGAGGACAGGCCCGTGCCCACAACCTCGCCCCCAGCCGGACCGCCGTCTCCACCGCCCTCCCCCGGCGCCCCGCTTTCCGCCTGCCCGCCTGCCGACTGCCCGCCTTCCGGGGGCACCGCGCCCGGGCCGGAAGCCGCGGCTGTTTCGCTGACGGCGTTCAAAGGCATCACATCCGGAACGGCAGCCGCAACCCGCCACCAGAACCATCCGCCCGCCACGAGCGAAATAACGCCGAGCAGGACGGCTGCCCGAAGCCCCAGCCGCCACCGGACGCGCTCTGCCACCGTGGCCCTGGAGGCCGCAGCCCCGCCACCGACTGGGCGTCCGTTTCCGTAGGTGAATCCCCCGTCGTCGCCGAGTTGCAGCAGGCCCTCCGGCTCTGCACCGGCGGGCGGCGGGCTGGCAGCCCCAGCGCCGGCAGCCCGTTCGCCGGCCCCGTTCCCCTGCGGCGGACCCAGCC
>NZ_JBDGML010000068.1:0-8040 GCF_057655195.1 Arthrobacter sp. Soil_N43 | reverse complement strand
CTCATCCCACCGTCAGGCCTGGCGGGCTCGCAGCAGGCCAAGGGCCCCTCCGTGGTGGCCCTTGGCGGAGGCCACGGCCTCGCGGCATCCCTCTCGGCGCTGCGGCTGCTGACCTCCGAACTGACGGCGGTGGTCACCGTGGCGGACGACGGCGGATCCTCCGGCCGCCTCCGCGAAGAGTACGGTGTCCTGCCGCCGGGCGATCTCCGCATGGCACTGTCGGCACTCTGTGACGACACCGACTGGGGGCGCACGTGGCGCGACGTCATGCAGCACCGCTTCCGCTCGGGGCCCGGCGGTGGCTCCCTGGACGACCATGCCATGGGCAATCTGCTGATCGTCACCCTGTGGGAGCTGCTCGGCGACGCCGTGGCCGGGTTGAAGTGGGCCGGGGCGCTGCTTGGGGCCCGCGGCCAGGTCCTGCCCATGTCCACCGTGCCACTCACCATTGAGGGCGACGTGCGCGTTACCGCGCCGGACGGCAGCAGCACCCTCACCACCATCAGGGGCCAGGCGCGCTGCGCCGTGGCCGGTTCGCTTGAAAGTGTCCGCCTCATGCCGGAGGATGCGCCGGCATGCGTTGAAGCCCTGACGGCGATCGAACTTGCCGACTGGGTGATCCTGGGCCCTGGTTCCTGGTACACCTCGGTCCTCCCGCACCTGCTGTTGCCGGAGATGAGGCAGGCGCTGTGCGACACGCCGGCCAAACGCTGCCTCACCATGAACCTGGCCATGGACACGAAGGAAACCTCCGGAATGTCCGCGGCCGACCACCTGCACGTGCTGCGCAGCTACGCACCGGACTTCAGCGCCGACGTCGTGCTGGCCGACCCCGCGTCCGTTTCTGACGTGAAGGAGTTTGAGCGGGCCGCCGGGATGATCGGAGCCGAGGTCGTCTTGGGTAAAGTAGGGGCTTCGGGTCGGCGTCCCGTCCACGACCCCCTGCGGCTGGCAACGGCCTACCAGGATATTTTCGGGAACAGTTAGGAAGGTGCCATGGCACTGACAGCATCAGTCAAGGAAGAACTGTCCCGCCTGGACATTAAGAAGTCCTCGGTACGCAAGGCCGAAGTCTCGGCCATGCTCCGCTTCGCCGGAGGGCTCCACATCATTTCCGGCCGGATCGTCATCGAAGCCGAGGTGGACCTGGCATCGACGGCGAGGCGCCTGCGGGCGGCCATCGCAGAAGTGTACGGGCACCAGAGCGAAATCATTGTGGTTTCCGGCAGCGGGCTGCGGCGCGGCAGCCGCTACGTGGTGCGGGTGGTCCGTGACGGCGAGGCCCTGGCACGCCAGACCGGCCTCCTGGACGCCCGGGGACGCCCGGTGCGGGGTCTTCCGTCGGTGGTGGTCAACGGGTCCGCCGCCGACGCCGAGGCGGTGTGGCGCGGCGCCTTCCTGGCCCACGGCTCGCTCACCGAGCCTGGGCGGTCGTCGTCAATGGAAGTCACCTGCCCCGGCCCCGAGTCGGCCCTGGCCCTCGTCGGGGCCGCCCGCCGGCTTGGCATCCAGGCCAAGGCGCGCGAGGTCAGGGGAGTGGACCGTGTCGTGATCCGCGATGGCGATACCATTGCCGCCCTGCTCACCAGGATGGGCGCGCACGACGCGCTCATGGTCTGGGAGGAGAGGCGGATGCGCAAGGAAGTGCGGGCCACAGCCAACCGCCTCGCCAACTTTGACGACGCCAACCTCCGCCGCTCGGCGCAGGCCGCCGTGGCCGCCGGCGCGCGGGTTGACCGCGCCCTGGAGATCCTGGGCGACGATGTTCCCGACCACCTCAAATACGCGGGGGAGCTCCGGGTAGCGCACAAGCAGGCCAGCCTCGACGAACTCGGCCGGCTTGCGGATCCGCCCATGACCAAGGATGCAATCGCCGGCCGGATCCGGCGCCTGCTCGCCATGGCGGACAAACGTGCGTCGGATCTCGGCATTCCGGGGACGGATGCCAATGTGACGCCGGAAATGCTGGACGAGTAACGGCGCCCCTAGAATCAAGACCAGATGGTGGACTTATCCGGCGGACCGCGGGCTACGGCTCGGAGGCGGCCGGGTCCCGCCATTGAGATTTCCGGGTGATCCGTCATCCGGATGCACAATCCGAGAGTTAGCAAACCGGACAAACTGTCCACGACATTGGAGGATTTTGTGACCGAGTACGTTCTGCCCGAACTCAAGTACGACTACGCAGCGCTGGAGCCCCACATCTCCGCGAAGATCATGGAGCTGCACCACAGCAAGCACCATGCCGCCTACGTAGCGGGCGCCAACAACGCGCTGGCCCAGCTCGCCGAAGCCCGCGAGAAGGGCGACTTTGCCAACATCAACCGCCTTTCCAAGGACCTGGCCTTCCACACGGGCGGCCACATCAACCACTCCGTGTTCTGGAACAACCTCTCGCCGGACGGTGGCGACAAGCCGGAAGGCGAGCTGGCTGCAGCCATCGACGACGCTTTCGGTTCGTTCGACGCGTTCCGTGCCCAGTTCTCCGCAGCCGCACTCGGCCTGCAGGGTTCCGGCTGGGGCTTCCTGGCCTACGAGCCCATCGGCGGCAACCTGGTCATCGAGCAGCTCTATGACCAGCAGGGCAACGTGGCACTCGGCACCACGCCGTTGCTCATGCTCGACATGTGGGAGCACGCCTTCTACCTCGACTACGTCAACGTCAAGGCTGACTACGTCAAGGCCTTCTGGAACATCGTGAACTGGGCCGACGTCGCGCAGCGCTTCGCCGCCGCACGTGCCAACGCCACCGGTCTGATCACGCTCTAGTCGGTTGTGACGCGCGCAACATGCGCTGGTAACAAACTTCACATTTGGCCCGTTTAGGGCCGAATTGTGGACGGTCCGCCCCCGCACTTGCGGGGGCGGACCTTCTTAAACGTAAGATGGATCACGGAAGGCGGTTAGCCTTCAGCAATGTGGCTGGTCGCCCTCCGATCTGGTAATCATCTCTGCCCAATGGCGTGCGGGATCTGTTAGTTGGCTTGAACGCCCTCTCAACTAGTTGTGCTTCACAAGCACCAAGGAGACTGAAAAAGTGACCACCCGTATTGGTATCAACGGCTTTGGCCGCATCGGCCGCAACTACTTCCGCGCAGCACTTGCGCAGGGTGCGGACCTCGAGATCGTTGCCGTCAACGACCTCACGAGCCCCGAGGCACTTGCCCACCTGCTGAAGTACGACTCCGTCGGCGGCCGCCTGACCGAAACCGTTGAGGTCAAAGAGGGCAACCTGGTCGTGAACGGCAACGCCATCAAGGTCCTCGCCGAGCGTGACCCGGCCAACCTCCCCTGGGGCGAGCTGGGCGTCGACATCGTCATCGAGTCCACTGGTTTCTTCACCAAGGCAGCAGCCGCCAAGAAGCACATCGAGGCGGGCGCCAAGAAGGTCCTGATCTCCGCACCGGCTTCGGACGAAGACATCACGATCGTCATGGGCGTCAACCACGAACTCTATGACCCCGCAGCGCACCACATCATTTCCAACGCCTCCTGCACCACCAACTGCCTCGGCCCGCTGGCCAAGGTCATCAATGATTCCTTCGGCATCGAGCGTGGCCTGATGACCACCGTGCACGCCTACACTGCTGACCAGAACCTGCAGGACGGCCCGCACAACGACCTCCGCCGTGCCCGCGCCGCCGCCATCAACATGGTCCCCACCTCCACCGGTGCAGCCAAGGCCATCGGGCTTGTCCTGCCGGAACTCAAGGGCAAGCTGGACGGCTACGCCATCCGCGTTCCGGTCCCCACCGGTTCCGCCACGGACCTCACCGTGACCGTCTCCCGCGAAACCACCGTCGAGGAAGTCAACGCCGCCCTGAAGAAGGCCGCCGAGTCCGACGAGCTCCAGGGCATCCTGAGCTACACCGACGCCCCCATCGTCTCCTCGGACATCGTGGGCGACCCCGCGTCGTCGATCTTCGACTCCGGACTGACCAAGGTCATCGGCAACCAGGTCAAGGTTGTTTCGTGGTATGACAACGAATGGGGCTACTCGAACCGACTCGTGGACCTCACGGAGCTCGTCGCCGCAAAGCTGGGCTAGGGTTAGCTACATGACATTTCACACCCTCAACGAACTGATCGCTGAAGGTGTCCGCGGGCGGTACATTCTGGTCAGAAGTGACCTGAATGTGCCGCTCGACGGCTCTACAGTGACTGACGACGGCCGCATCAAGGCCTCACTGCCAGTCCTGGGAAAGCTCACGGACGCCGGTGCCCGCGTGCTGGTAACAGCCCACCTGGGCCGCCCTAAGGGCGCCCCGGACGACAAGTACTCGCTGAAGCCCGCAGCCGACCGGCTGGCCGAGCTTGCATCGTTCCCCGTCTCGCTCGCCGAGGACACGGTTGGACAGTCAGCGAAGGAGCTTGCCTCCTCGCTGCAGGACGGACAGGTCCTGGTCCTCGAGAACGTGCGCTTCGACGCCCGCGAAACCAGCAAGGACGACGCCGAGCGCGGCGCTTTTGCGGATGAGCTTGTGGCACTCACGGGCGGCAACGGCGCCTTTGTGGATGACGCGTTCGGTGCAGTGCACCGCAAGCACGCCAGCGTCTACGACGTCGCCACGCGGCTTCCGTCGTACCAGGGCGATCTTGTCCACACGGAAGTGGAGGTGCTGCGCAAGCTCACGGCAGACACCCAGCGCCCCTACGTGGTGGTCCTCGGCGGTTCGAAGGTTTCTGACAAGCTTGCGGTCATCGACAACCTGATCGGCAAGGCTGACACCATCCTCGTCGGCGGCGGAATGCTGTTCACCTTCCTCGCAGCGGAGGGCCACCGCGTGGCCGGAAGCCTGCTGGAAGAGGACCAGATCCCCGTGGTCCAGGACTACCTCAAGCGCGCTGCCGATGCCGGCACCGAGTTTGTGGTGCCCACCGACGTTGTGGTCGCAGCGAAATTCGCCGCGGACGCAGACCACGAGACCGTCAGTGCCGATGCCATCGAAAGCAGCAGCTTCGGTGCTCAGGGCATAGGCCTGGACATCGGGCCGGACTCAGCAAAGGCCTTCGCCGAGCGGATCGGGGCTGCCAAGACGGTGTTCTGGAACGGCCCCATGGGTGTCTTCGAATTCGAAGCCTTCTCCGGCGGCACGCGCGCCATTGCGCAGGCACTGACCGAGACGGACGCGTTCACGGTGGTGGGCGGCGGCGACTCCGCCGCCGCAGTCCGGACCCTGGGCTTCGCTGACGACCAGTTCGGGCACATCTCCACTGGAGGCGGCGCCAGCCTGGAATACCTCGAAGGCAAGGAACTCCCCGGCCTGAGCGTTCTCGACCGCTAAAAACTCCCAGCCGGCAGGGCGCCTGAACCGCAGGTATCGGGCGCCCTGCCGGCTGCTTCACATGATCAGCACATTTTGAGCCGCACCTTTGGAGAACACTTGACAACGTCAACTAACGGCACTTTTGACCGCACCCCCCTCATTGCGGGCAACTGGAAGATGAACATGGACCACGTCCAGGGCATCACCCTCCTGCAGAAGCTGGCCTGGACCCTGTCCGACGCCAAGCATGACTACAGCCGGGTGGAAGTAGCCGTCTTCCCGCCTTTCACGGACCTTCGCGGCGTCCAGACGCTCGTCCAGGGCGACGAACTCGACGTCGCCTACGGCGCGCAGGATCTGTCCCAGTTCGACTCCGGTGCCTACACCGGGGACATCTCGGGGCAGTTCCTGAACAAGCTTGGGTGCAAGTACGTCCTCGTGGGGCACAGCGAACGCCGGACCATCCACAACGAGTCTGACGACGTTCTCAACGCCAAGGTCAAGGCAGCCTTCCGCCACGGCGTCACACCGGTGCTGTGCGTCGGCGAGGGCCTGGAGATCCGCCAGGCCGGCACCCATGTCCAGCACACGCTGGACCAGCTCCGTGCCGACGTTGAGGGTCTTGGGGCGGAGCAGGCCGCCGAGCTTGTGGTCGCTTACGAGCCCGTGTGGGCCATCGGCACGGGAGAAGTTGCCGGCCCCGAGGACGCCCAGGAAATGTGCGCCGCTATCAGGGCCGAGCTGACCGAACTGTTCGGCGCCGACGTCGCGGCCAAGGTACGGCTGCTGTATGGCGGCTCCGTGAAGGCCAACAACGCCGCCGCCATTCTCAACGAGCGTGACGTTGACGGTGTGCTAGTAGGCGGCGCCAGCCTCGACCCGGCCGAGTTTGCTAATATTGTCAGGTTCGAGAGTCACCTGGTGACGGACTAGTCCGGACACAGGTCAACCTCCCGCATTCCCTATTTTCTGAAAGGCCGTCGTGGACGTTCTTCATGTCATTCTGCAGATCCTCTTGGGCGTCACCAGCCTCCTGCTGACTTTGCTCATCCTGCTCCATAAGGGACGTGGCGGCGGTCTGTCGGATATGTTCGGCGGCGGAATGAGCTCAGGTCTGAGCTCCTCGGGTGTCGCGGAAAAGAACCTGAACAGGTTCACCGTCATCCTGGGCATCACCTGGGGTGCCGTCATCATTGCCCTCGGCCTGCTGATGCGCTTCACCGGCACCGCCGACTCCTAGCCACCTGACGCCACCGGGGACTCCGCACTAAACTGTGGCTGTTGAACCTTAACAGCCATGGTCCTTTAGTAGTGAGGAGTTCCCGGTGGCGCATCCGTCTTCCGGCTTCCGGGGCACCCGCGTGGGTGTCACGCACGGAACAGGACTGAAGAATCAGGGCGACGGTCCGCCCGGCGAGCAGTTGCCGCGTATTCGTGTCTCCTACTGGTGTATCCAGGGACACGAGACGCGGCCTGTTTTCGTTAAGCTGCCGGAAGACCAGATCCCCGGAGTCTGGGACTGCCGCCGCTGCGGGAAGCCGGCCTCCCGGCATCCCGGTGCCGCCGTGGACGCGCTGCCGGTTGATGACGCCGACGGCTACAAGAGCCACCTGGACTACGTTAAAGAAAGACGCTCCAGCCAGGACGCGGAAGACGTCCTGGCTGGAGCGCTGCGAAGGCTACGAGCCGGCAGGGGCCTTCCGGACTAGCTGCTCCGGCACCCGCGAGGCTGCATTCTCGTCAATCAGCCACAGGGTGCGTGAGCGGCCGGACGGTCCAGCAGCCGGGACCTGGACAGGGTTGGCGCCTGCAAGGGCCAGGCCCACCGCGCCTGCCTTGTCCTCGCCCGCTACCACCATCCACACCTCTGCTGCGGTATTGATCGCAGGGAGCGTCAGGGAGATGCGTTCCGGCGGCGGCTTGGGGGAGTTGCGCACCCCTACAACCGTGAGCTGCTTCTCACGGATGCCGCCCTGCTCAGGGAAGAGGGACGCGACATGGGCATCGGGCCCCACGCCCAGCAGAACAACGTCGAAGCGGGGCAGTTTCCCCGGATTCTCGGGCCGGTCATCCGACATGTCGGCAGCGTGTTCGGCCGCTGCAGCCTCGCCGAGCCGGCGGGCGTAGTCTTCGGCAGCGAGTTCCGGCGTCTCGAAGTCATCCGACGAGCCTGGCTCGTGGACACGCTCAGGATCAATGCCGATGTGCTGCAGCAGCGCCTCATGGGCCTGGAGCGTGTTGCGGTCCGGATCCTTGGCGCCGACGAAGCGCTCGTCACCCCACCAGAAGTTCACCTTGGTCCAGTCCACGGCAGGCGCTGCCGGTGAATCCGCCACCGCCTTGAGAGTGCCGATGCCCACGGTGCCTCCGGTAAGCACCACCGTTGCTTCACCGAATTTGTCCTGGACATCAACGAGTTTGGTGATCAGGCGTGCCGCGATGGCGGCCATGAGGACGGAAGAGTCTGGATGGATGCTTACTCTAGGGTCAGCGCTCACTGGGACGGACACTCCTTAGATTGGTACGTGGCAGTCCAATAGTAATCACTTCACCGAATACTTCGTCGGGGTCGAGGCGGCGGAGTTCTTCGGCGAGGCAGTCGCGCAGGCTGCGTCGGGGCAGGGAGATGCGTTGGGCGGGCTGGCCGGGTTGGGTGAGTTCGGCGATGGAGAGTCCGGGGCGGAAGAGCTGGACGTCGCCGCTGGCGCGGGTGAGGCGGACGCGGCGGATGCCGGTCCCGGCGGGGTCCGCGACGATGGTCACGGGGGCGTCC
>NZ_JBDGML010000067.1:0-11365 GCF_057655195.1 Arthrobacter sp. Soil_N43 | reverse complement strand
AAGTTGATGCCGTCCCAGGAGTCCTTCCAGCCCTGGTTGATCAGGCCCTGGTCGTTGAGGCGCTCGTACTCGACGAAGCCGTCGCCGTCCTTGTCGCCGTAGTTCCGGATCCAGTCCAGTGCCCGGTCCGCGTGGGGGAGCAGCGCGGCGATGGTCTCCTTGGCGAATCCCCAGCGGCTCACCGAGCCCAGGGTCATCACGAATTGCGGGGTGGCGTCGACGCTGCCGTAGTAGGCGGATTTTCCGCCCAGGGAAAGCCCGCTCGAGACACCGAGCCTGACCTCGTGCAGGATTTTTCCCGGCTCTTCCTCGCTCATCGGATCCACGACTTTGCCCTGGCGGTCGGCGAGGGTCTGCAGGGTGCCAAGGGCCAGGGAGGGGTCCACCGGCAGCGACATTTCCGATGCCCAGAGCGAGTCCCGGCCGAACAGGGTCATGAACCACGGCGCGCCTGCGGCCACCACGATCCGCTCCGGATGGGCCGGGTCCTCGATGCGCAGCGCGCCCAGGTCGTCGTAGCTGCGCCGCAAGGTCCGTTCGATGGAACGGTTGCCCATGTGCAGCCTGGGAATTTTCGCCACCCACTCCTCGCGGCGGCGGTCACTTGGAGACATCTCGCCTGCCGCCGGACGAACGAACGATGCCGCCGGCGCGGCGGTCCCGTCGACGGCAGGCACCACGCTCAGCAGCGTGCTCCACTGCCCGTGCGGCCGGACAACTGTCCGGTATGTCAGGGCATCGGGGGCGACGTCGGCGCCTTCGGCCTTCACGATGACGCTCTTGTGGACGTCCTGCCAGACAGCCCTGATGGCCAGCGAGTCACCGTCCGGCTCCCGGGTCTCCTCCCAGCGCCGCTGGACCCGCGCTTCCTTGACTTCGAACAGGTCCGCGAAGTCGGATTCAACGCTCAGCGAAACCACGCAGTCGGCCGCGTCAGCGGAGTAGTTCCGGATGGTGATCTCCTCCCGGATCCCGGCACTCACTTCGCGCAGGCGCTCCACGATCAGGGGACTGTCCGCGTAGCCGTCCGAGCGGGGAACGCGGCCAATGAACAGGGCCCGGTAGGGCTCCCTCGTGGCCGCGGTCAGCGGTTCCAAGGGCTGGCCGTTGACGCTCAAGTTCCAGCGGGAGAGGATGCGGGTGTCCTCATGGAAAACGCCGTGCGGATGTTCCGGATGCATGTCCCCGTTCGCCAGGGAAATGCAAAAGGATGAACCTTCCACCAGCGTGACCGTGCCGGACCCCACAGGTCCGGCTGCCGTGTCAGCATTCCAGCCAGCCATCACCGCCTCCTTCAACGGCTCAAGACGGAGGCGGCGATGAGTCCATCAGAGTCCAACCGCTGATCGCCGCCTTGCTCTGTGGTAGACGCTACGCTTGCACTCCGCTTGATGCTAGGCACCTTGATGCATGTCTGCCTGATGCATGGCTACGGGTCTTCACGTGGCCTTGCATCCCTGCCGTTCCCGGTACTTACTAGGTGATGGGAGGTCTGGCCACGCAGGCAGGGATGCCGGTGGCCAGGCATTCCGTCGGCGCCAGCCGACCCAACAACTGAAGCCGGAGGAGAACATGTTTGCTCGAGTCAGCACCTACAAAACCAGCCTCGGCACCACCGGAGAACCTTCGGGGGAAACCGTGAGGCGCGTGCTTGAACTGCCCGGCTGCGTTGGCCTCTACTACCTGAAGGGAAAGGACGACAAATCCCTCTCCATCACGCTGTGGAATACGCAGGAAGCCCTCGTCGAGAGCCAGGAGCCCGCAGGCAGGATCCGGTCAGAAACCAGCCGCGAACAGGACATGCAGATCCTCGACGTCGAAGAATTTGAAGTTCTGACCGAGCATCTGAAGCAATGAACGGCGGATAGCCGCCAGCCTGCGGCTGGGCCCGCTCTGGCGGGCTCCGGCGAAGGGGACGAGAATGGGCTCGTGCACCCTCGTCGCCCCGGTGGGGACGTAGACGCGATGAACGCCGACGCCCGAAAGATCCAGCGCATTTATCTCACGTTGACGCTGGGCAATACGCTTGCGGCGTCATTCATCTGGGGGATCAACACCCTCTTCCTGCTGGATGCCGGGCTCAGCAACCTCGAGGCCTTTGCCGCGAATGCCTTCTTCACGGCCGGCATGGTGCTCTTCGAGGTGCCGACCGGAGTCATAGCCGACGGCTGGGGGCGCCGCGCTTCATTCCTGCTGGGCACCGTGACGCTGGCCGTATCGACGTATCTCTACTACATGCTGTGGCAGTTTTCCGCCCCGTTCTGGATGTGGGCGGTGGTGTCCGTATTGCTCGGCCTGGGCTTCACCTTCTTCTCGGGGGCGGTTGAGGCCTGGCTCGTCGACGCGCTGCGGTTCTCCGGCTATGAAGGCGGGCTGGAGACGGTGCTCGGGCGGGGACTGATGGTGTCCGGGATCGCGATGCTTGCCGGCTCGGTGGCCGGCGGCGTCGTTGCGCAGGCCACCGATCTCGGCGTGCCGTTCCTGCTGCGGGTGGGCGTGCTGTTGGCCATGTTCGGGGTGGCTTTTTGGCTCATGCACGACGTCGGTTTCACGCCGGAGCGGTCCACCCACCCTCTCCGGGCCACCCGTGCCGTACTCTCCGCCTCGATCGAGAACGGGTTGAAGAACCCGCCTGTACGGTACGTGATGCTGGCCGCGCCGTTCACCGCCGGCGTCGAAATCTATGTGTTCTACGCCCTGCAGCCGTACCTGCTTGAGCTGTTCGGCGACCCGCACGCGTACTCCGTGGCGGGCCTTGCGGCGGCGATGGTGGCCGGGGCGGAGGTGCTCGGAGGATGGATGGCGCCCCGGGTCCGGCGCCTCTTCCGCAAACGCACCACGGTGTTGATCCTGACCACCATCGTGAGCGCCTTGATTCTGGTCGCGCTCGCGTTCATCCAGGTGTTCTGGGTGGCGCTCGTGCTGTTGGCCCTCTGGGCTGTGGTCGCCGCGGCGGGCACCCCGGTCCGGCAGGCCTACCTGAACGACATGATCGCCTCGAAACAGCGGGCCACAGTGCTGAGCTTCGACTCCCTGGTTGGATCAAGCGGCGGCGTCGTGGTGCAGCCGCTGCTCGGCCGGGCAGCCGACGTGTACGGCTACCCCGCTTCGGTGGCGATCGGCGGCGTCATCGAGTTGATTGCGGTGCCGTTCCTGCTGGCCAGCCGCCGGCAGGGCCCACCCGCAGATCTGGCCAGCGCCGCGGCCAGCACCACCAACGCGGAATCCCCGCCCGCGTAGCCAATCTCGAGGGCCCGGCCCCTGCGGACCTGAAGCCTATTGAGTGTCCCACTGCCGCGGAGTAGCGTGGCAATACCGTCAACCGCACCACCCAGATCCGGGAGCGACCATGCCTAATGTGAGACGTCGCCTGGCTGCCGTCACGGCGGCCGTGACCATGAGTGTGACCAGCGGAGCCGTCATCAGCCCCGCGTTCGCCGATCCGCTCGAGACCAAAAAGACCGCGACTGCCACCGGCTACGGCGGCGCGGTCAGCACCGTGGACCCGGAGGCGTCCGCCGCGGCGATCGAAGTCCTCCGCGAGGGCGGCAACGCCGCGGACGCCGCCGTCGCGGCCGCTGCGACCCTGGGCGTGACCGAGCCGTACAGTGCCGGGATCGGCGGCGGGGGCTACTTCCTGTTCTACAACGCGAAGACCGGCAAGGTTGGCACGATCGACGGCCGCGAGACCGCACCCGCCGCAATGCCGCGCAACGCGTTCATCGATCCGGCCACCGGCAAGCCCTACAACTTCACGCCCGAGCTCGTCACGAGCGGCGTCTCCGTAGGCGTTCCCGGTACGCCGGCCACCTGGGAGCGTGCCCTCAAACGGTGGGGCACGCTGGACCTTGATGATGCCCTCGAGCCGGCCATTGAGGTGGCGGACCGAGGCTTCCTGGTCGACGAGACGTTCCGCCAGCAGACCAAAGACAACCAGGTCCGCTTCGAGGCGTTCACCTCCACCAGCAAACTCTTCCTCCCCGGCGGTGACGCACCCGCCGTCGGAAGCATCTTTAAGAGCCCCGACCTTGCCAAGACGTACCGGCTGCTCGCGGACAAGGGCACCCGCGCCTTCTACCAGGGCCAGCTCGCGAAAGAGATCGTAGCGGCCGTCAAGGCACCGCCCAAGACTGCCACCACGAAACTGCCCGTCCCGGCAGGCCACATGACCACGGCTGATCTTGCCGCCTACCGCGCCCTGGATCAGGCGCCCACCCACGTGGAGTACCGCGGCCTGGACGTCTACGGCATGGCGCCCTCCAGCAGCGGTGGCACTACGGTCGGCGAGTCCCTGAACATCCTGGACACTTTCAACCTTTCCGCGATGTCGACGCCGGACGCCCTGCACCATTACCTCGAGGCCAGCGCCCTCGCGTTCGCGGACCGCGGCAAGTACCTGGGCGACCCCGCGTTTGTCGACGTCCCCACGCGCGCCCTCACCGACCCGCTGTTCGGCAAGGAGCGCTCCTGCCGGATCGACCCGAAGCGCGCGGCCGTGAAGCCCGTCGCGCCCGGGGACGTGTCCACGTACGACGGCGTGTGCCCGGCCGCCGCCGCGGCGCCCGCCGACGAGAAGGACACCGAGAACATCTCGACGACCAACCTGACGGTCGCGGACAAGTGGGGCAACGTGGTCGAGTACACGCTCACCATCGAGCAGACCGGCGGGTCCGGCATCGTGGTCCCCGGCCGCGGGTTCCTGCTGAACAACGAGCTGACCGACTTCTCGACCGTGTACGACCCCAAGGATCCGAACCGGATAGAACCGGGAAAGCGGCCGCGCTCCTCGATGTCGCCGACCATCATCCTCAAGGACGAGGAGCCCTTCCTCGCGCTCGGTTCGCCCGGCGGGTCGACCATCATCACCACGGTCCTGCAGACGATCATGAACCGTGTGGACCGGGGCATGAGCATTTCCGAGGCGATTGCGGCACCTCGTGCGGCGCAACGGAACACAGCCAATATCAGCGCAGAGCAGGAGTTCATCGACGCCTATGCAGCCGACCTGGAGCCGCGTGGCCATGTGTTCGCCAAGGCGGGGGACTCGTTCACGTCGCTACCAGAAATAGGCGCGGCGACAGCGATCGAGTTCAAGCGCGACGGGAGGATGGTCGCCGCGGCCGAGCCGGTCAGGCGCGGGGGCGGCTCGGCGATGGTGGTCAAGCCCGCGAGGTGAGGCCTGGGCCGATTTGTAGCTCCAGGACATTGTCGGCCTCAATCCAGCTGCTCGGCGTGCCGAGCTGCGCGCTCAGGCGTTGCATCCGCCCGGCAATTTGCTGCGCGCTCCGGCCTGCAAGCCGGGTCTGCATGCGGGTGATCGTCGTCGGATACAGACGAAGTGCCGAGGGCACGCTTTTCCTGGTGTCCAGGAGGAAGACGAATGAATGGTCGTTGCGTTCGTTCGGGTCCACGGCGTAGTCATCCACAAAGTCGCCGGCGCTGTAGACAACGGGCCGATTCCGGTACAGTCCGACGCCGCGGAAAATGTGGGCCGAATGCCCGAACACCACGTCGGCGCCAGCATCTATCAGTGCCCGCGCCAAACGTTGGTGCGCGGGCGGGACATCGGATCCCCAGTTGCCGCCCCAGTGTGCCGAAACAATCAGCAACTGGACCCGGTCCTTTGTCCGCCGGACCAGTTCCAGCAGATCCGTCACCCGGCGGTCGCCAGGTTCCACTGGGACGTAGTAGATTCCGGGGGCGCGGCCGGTTGCCTCCCAGTCCGGCTGATTGTCGGTAAAGGCAATGAACCCGACGGCATGTGGACCCACCCGCCGGACTGCCGGCCGCCGGGCCGTCTCCAGGTCCATCCCGGCCCCAGCCCGCAGGATGCCGTGTTGGTCGAGTGCCGCCAGCATCTCCCGGAGCGCATCAACTCCGAAGTCCAGCACATGGTTGTTGGCCAGCGAGACTACGTCGACAGCCGCCGACCTCAGGCTTTCGACGTTCTTTGCGTCCGAGCGGAACCGGTACACCTTGCGGGGCGCAGGTGTTCCGTGGTCAGCGAGGACGCATTCGAGGTTCGCGAACGTGATGTCGGCCTGGCGCAGGAGTGGCAGGGTGTCGCCCCAGGGATAGGCAGGATCTGCCGTCTTCAGCCGGTCGTTGACCAGCCGGCCCAGCATGACGTCCCCCAGGAGCGCGATCTGCATGCTCAACCTCCACCTTGCAAGGCCTTTGCTATCAGGATGCACCGCCTGCTTGCCTGGTGCCAGTCAACCGGCAGAGGCCCTAACCGCCGTCGAAACTGCCGAGGAGCTCCACGGTTCCGGGCCCAAAAAAGGCCTCGCAGGGTCCGGATTCGTGAGGGATAGTTGGAGAAGGAGCAGTGGGCGGCCGCAGCGCCCCATTCCCTGGGTGGCTGAGTCTCCGGTCGGAAAGGCATCTGCGGCCGCCGCGTTGATGGGAACGTCGCGGTGGTGGACATGTTCGCGGACAGGGCTGATGCAGGGCGGCAGCTGGGGCTGCGGCTGGAGTATCTGCGTGGAGGCGACGCCGTCGTTCTGGGTGTGCCCCGCGGCGGAGTTCCCGTGGCATTCGAGGTAGCTAGGGCACTCGGCGCACCCCTGGATGTGATTCTGGTGCGCAAGCTGGGGGTTCCGTTCCAGCCCGAACTCGCGATGGGAGCCATCGGCGAGGAGGGGGCCAGCGTCCTGGACAAACGCGTCCTCTCACTCACGAGGGTCAAACAGGAAGACCTGCGGGCTGTTGAAGAACGGGAGCGGCGTCTGCTTAATGACCGGGTGGCACGGTTCCGGGCCGGCCGGACCCTCATGGATCTGAGCGGCCGCACTGCGGTGATCGTTGATGACGGGATCGCTACCGGGTCAACTGCCCGCGTGGCCTGCAGCATAGCGCGCAAACTGGGGGCTGCGAGGGTGATTCTGGCCGTTCCCGTTGCCCCTGCAGACGTTCTCCGCACCTTTACGGAGGCGGACGAGGTGGTGTGCCTCGCCACGCCCCGGCAACTGACCGCCGTCAGCCAGCATTACCGTGACTTCGCCCCGACGACCGACGACGAGGTGGTGTGGCTGCTCGACGCGTCCGCCGAGCGTGTGCAGAGAGCGTCTTCAGCCTCCCGCAGCCCAGTCCTCGACCAGGACGTGCAGATCCACTCGGACGGGGTGAGGCTCCAAGGACACCTGACCCTTCCCCGACCGGATGCGGCAGTAGTGGTGTTCGCCCACGGCAGCGGCAGCGGCCGGCACAGCCCGCGAAACCGGTTCGTCGCCTCAACGCTCCAGCAGGCGGGGCTGGGGACCTTGCTTCTGGACCTGCTCAGCCCCGGGGAGGAGCTGGACCGCGCCAACGTGTTCAACATCGAACTGCTTGCGCGGAGGCTCACCGCAGCCACAGGCTGGCTTGGCAGCCAGCCGGACACGGCCGCCTGCAGCGTGGGATATTTCGGCGCGAGTACAGGAGCGGGAGCCGCGCTGTGGGCGGCTGCCGAACAAGGGGAGAAGATCGGCGCAGTGGTCTCGCGGGGAGGCCGGCCGGACCTGGCAGGTCCCTGGCTTGCCCGGGTCCGCGCCCCGACGCTCCTGATTGTCGGCAGTGCAGACCACCAGGTGCTCGAACTCAACCGCCGGGCGCAGGCCAAGATGCGCTGCCCCAACCGGCTGGAACTTGTCCAGGGTGCAACCCACCTCTTCGAAGAACCCGGAACGCTGGAGCAGGCCGCGGCCTTGGCCAGGGACTGGTTTGTGCAGCACCTGCTGCGGGAGCAGGAGGATGCGCCATCCGGGTCAGGGTCCTCTCCATGAGCAACGCCCGCCGGCCTGCCAGCCTTCGCAGGCAATCCTTCGCAGGAACTACGACGAGGCACTTCATGACGGGCCAGCGACCCGCGCCGCGCAGGGGTGACGGCAGAACGGGGCTAGGCCTCCCGCCACAGGGGCAAGGGGACTACTCCCCGGCTGCGCCCTGACTCGTCCAGCAGGTGGCCGAGCCGCTTGTAGGTGCGCACCACGGCCTGCCGTGAGATCACCGCGCTTCCCGGCGCCCGGGAAGCCAGCTCCCGCTCGTGCCCCTGGACTTCGAGATAGTCGCGGACCCACAGCGTCACCACCAGGTTCTGGGCACCCAAAACCTGCGCACTCAGGCGGCAACTCGGCAGGCCGGCGAAGTAGCGGCCGATGGAGTCGACATGGGTCGCGGGTACGTTGAGGCTCAAGCTCACCTCCCGCAAGCCCTGCTGGACGGCGACGGAAGTATCGCACCTCATCGTCATGTAGCCGGCCGCCAAAAACCGTTCCACCCGCCGTCGTGCAGTCTGCGGCGAAACGCCGGAGGCTGACCCCAGCTCTGCCCAGCTGGCCCGCCCGCCGCGGGCCAGCTCCTCCAGCAGCGAGGCATCCAGCCGGTCCGGGGCGTAGGCGGGCGGTGGCGGTGAGGACTCCTTCACCATGAGCCTCGCCCGCGCCGGTTCCAGGGTGCCGCTGCGCCACTCCGAGGCCTGCCTGTAGAGCTGCGTCACGAATACCACCTCCCTGCGCGTTACCCCCGGCAGATCCGCGAAAGAGCCTGTGACTATCGCCATGAGTTCCTCATGGCTTGATGCGAAGCAGTCCACGAACAGATCGTGAGGTCCTGAGACCAGGGAGACCGTCCCGAAAGCGGGCTCTGCACAGAGGCGCTGGATGAGGGCCTCGTGCTGGCCCGGCACCGAGGACAACTGGATGAAGGCGGACCAACCGGCACTGAGGTAGCGGGGGCCGGGAGACGGCGTGATCCAAGCGAGTCCCTGTTCCGCGAGCGCGTGCCAGCGGCGGGCGATGGTGGGCCCGGACAGGCCCAGGGCATCGCCCACCCGGGACCAGTCGGCCCTCGGATTGATCTGCAGGGCGTTGACGATTTCGAGATCCAGTTCGGAGATCATGGCTGATTCTTTCAGATTCTACCCTCTAGCGGGGATTTCCATCGATTTGCGCTTGGCGCATGGAGCCATGGCTAACGTTGTGACTCGCATCACCCCCGGGCGTAAACGGCCCCGAATCCCAAGGAAGCACATGACAAGCAAAACAGCGACACCGGCCGCGGCGGCGATCACCCGCAGGACCATCACGGGCATGATCGTGGCAATGGCCGTGGTCGAATCACTCAGCGGCGTCACGCAGGGATACTTGAATCCCATCCTGCCCGCCCTCGGGCCTGTCTTTTCGATTGGTGATCCGACGATCAATGGCATCTTCCTCGTCGCCAACGTCAGTTTTGCCGTGCTCACACCCATCATCTCCAGGCTCGGGGACAGCTACGGATACCGGCTGGTGCTCCGCTGGTCCACTGCCGTCGTGGCCGGGGGAGTACTCATGATGGCACTGTGGCCGTCCCTGTGGACGGTGACCGTGGGCGTCGTGCTGCTCACCTGCGTCGTGG
This sequence comes from Arthrobacter sp. Soil_N43, assembly GCF_057655195.1. Lineage (NCBI taxonomy): Bacteria > Bacillati > Actinomycetota > Actinomycetes > Micrococcales > Micrococcaceae > Arthrobacter > Arthrobacter sp. Soil_N43. The sequence continues at coordinate 1,990 of NZ_JBDGML010000067.1, read as the reverse complement.
GCTTCATCCCGCTAATGATGGGCATCCTGCGGGTCACCAGCCCCGCCTCCACCCGCACCGGCGTCAGCGTGATGATCGGGATGCTGATGATCATGGTCGGAGCAGGCGGACTGCTGGCGGGGGTTGTGGGCGCCAGCGACCCCACCCTCGGGTTCTGGGTGGCTGTTCCGTTCGCCGTCGCCGCCCTGGTGTGTTCCTTCCTGCTCCCCGACGCCGGAACTCCCACCCGGGAGGGACTCGCCGTGGTGCCCCTGATGGCGTGTTCGCTCGGACTGATCGGTTTCGTCGTTGCGCTTTCGATGGGGGCGGACTGGGGCTGGCTCGACGCGCGGACACTCGGATCCGGACTGCTCGGACTGGCGCTGCTGGCCTTCTGGGCCGTGCTCGACGCCGGCGGCCCGGAGCGCGGGAAGAGGTTCATGGACCTGCGTATGCTTGCAAACCCGCGTATCCGCTCCGTCTCGCTGGCCACCTTCTGTTTCGGCTTCGCGTCCATCAGTTACTTCGGCACCAACGGCATCTTCCTGCACGCCAACCCCGACAAGGCCGGCTACGGATTTGCCCTCAGCCCGCTCATGATCGCCATCGTCCTCGCCGCCGCCTCCGTCCTCTCGCTCGCGTCTTCGCTGCTGACCGCGCGGGCGCTCAGGGCGTTCGGCGTGCGCGCCACGCTGGTCTTCGCGGGCCTGCTGCTGGCGGGCGGTTTCGTGGTGATGATGGCGGCGCACGCTTCCCTGGCCGGGTACTGTGCCGGTTTTGCCTTGTTCAACCTCAGCTTGGGCATGTACCAGGCCGGGACCCGCGCGCTGTCCGTTGAAGGTGTGCCGCTGGAGGAGACGTCGACGGCGGCCGGACTCAACGAGTTGGCCCTCTCGGTCGGCATTGCGGTGGGCGCCGCCGTCGTCAAGCTCCTCTCTTCGGCATCGGCATCGGCATCGGCCGAGTCGGGGCGCATCACTGAGGTGGGCCTCGTCTCCATCTGGGGAGCGCTCGCGGTGGCTGCTTTGGTTGCGGCCGCAGCGTCCGCACGCTACCCGAAGCAGCAGGCCGCGGAGGTGGCTCCGTGAACGCGGCAACGGTGACGCAGGCGGGCGTTGCGCCCGCTGCCGAGACCGGGATCCAAGGCCGTATCTGCGCGGCACTGGAACGCTGGCAGCCCAGAATCCTTCGATTGAGCCATGCCATCCATGCCGATCCCGAACTCAGCGGCGAGGAGCTCCGGGCCGCCAAACGGGCCGCCGCGCTGCTGCGCTCAGGCGGCTTCAGCTTTGACGGCGCCCAGCCAACGCTCCCGACTGCCTTCAGCGCCCGGTATGGAAAAGGTGACCTCGTGGTGGGCCTGTGCGTTGAATACGACGCGCTGCCGGCCATTGGGCATGCCTGCGGACACAACGTGAACGCCGCCAGTGCCGTGGGGGCGGCGTTGGCACTCGCTGCCGTGGCGGACGATCTCGGCATCACAGTCAAGGTACTTGGCACTCCCGCCGAGGAGACCACCGGCGGGAAGGCTGACCTCATCAAGGAAGGCTTCTTCGATGACGTGAGCCTGGCCATGATGGCCCATGCCGGTGCCGAGGACGTCATCGGCGGCTCCTCGCTGGCCATGAGCATGTGGGATGTGCTGTACGAAGGGCGCCCATCGCACGCTGCGGCCGCGCCGGCGGAGGGAATCAATGCACTGGACGCGATGGTGGTCGCCCAAACCGCGGTTGCGCTGGCCCGGCAACAGCTTCCGTCCGGATCCGTTGTGTCACTGATCGTCACCGAAGGCGGGAGCGCCGTCAACGTCATCCCGGACCGCGCCCGGGCCAGCGTGGAGATGCGCTCGCCCAGCCTGGCGACGCTGCGTGTGATCGAAGAGCGCGTGCGGCACTGCCTGGAGGCCGGCGCCCTCGCCAGCGGTGCCACGCTTAGGGCCACCCCCGTCGGCAACGCGTATGCCGAGTTGAGGCAGGACAGGTTCCTTTCCGAGGCGTACCGCGAGGCGATG